>DATBXG010000125.1:0-6745 GCA_036514415.1 Paraburkholderia sp. | reverse complement strand
CCGTATTTCGATCCGTTCGTGCCGCTCGCCGATCCGCATGCCTTTGCACCCTCTGCGGCGATCCTCCCCGCTAACGTCGAAGAGATCCGCGCGATTTTGCGCGTCGCAAACGAGACGCGCGTGCCGGTCTGGACCGTTTCGACGGGCCGCAACTTCGCCTACGGAGGCGCCGCGCCGCGCCTGGCGGGCTCGGTCGTGCTCGACCTTCAGCGCATGAACCGCATCCTCGAGGTGGACGAGCGCCTCGCGTGGGCGCGCGTGGAGCCTGGCGTGAGCTACTTCGACCTGCACGCGCACCTGCGAGAGCAGCACCTGCGCCTGTGGGTCGATCCGCCCGCGGCGGGCTGGGGCAGCGTAGTCGGCAACACGCTCGAACGCGGCTTCGGCACGACGGCCTACGGCGACCATGCCACGGCGCAATGCGGCATGGAAGTCGTGCTCGCCAACGGCGACGTGGTGCGCACCGGCATGGGCGCGATCGAGAACGGCACGGCCTGGCACCTCTACAAGCCCGGCTATGGCCCTTCGTTCGATGCGCTCTTCACGCAGTCGAATTACGGCGTCGTCACGAAGATGGGGCTCTGGCTCATGCCGGCGCCGCAAGCGTTCGTGATCGGCGAGATCCACTTCGCGCGCGAGGACGATCTCGGCGTGATCGTCGATACGCTGCGCGCGTTGCAGCTGGACGGCACGATACGCCAGCACGCGGTGATCGAAGGCGCGATCCGGCGCGCCGCGAGTCTCGCGCCGCGCTCGCGCTGGTACGAAGGCGCCGGCCCGATGCCCGAGGCCGCCGTCGCCGCGATGGAGCGCGATCTGGGCGTGGGCCGCTGGAATCTGCATTACGCGCTCTATGGCGCACCCGAGGTGATCGATGCGCAGCGGCGCATCGTCGAGCGGGCATTCGCCGGCGTGCCCGACGCACGCTTCGCGGCGCGGCGTTACGCCGAAGGCGAAGAACCACAGGGCGGCGCCGACCGCAATCTCGCGGGCATTCCGGCGATGAGCGCGTTTCGCATGCTCGACTGGCGCGGCGGCGAGGGCGCGCACGTGGACTTTTCGCCGCTGTGCCCCGCCGACGGCCGCGACGCGCTGCGCCAGTACGCGCTCGTCAAGGCGCGCGCGGCCGAGTACGGCTTCGACTACTACGGCGGGTTCACCGCGGCGGGGCGCTATCTGCATCACGTGTTCGCGGCCATCTTCGCGCGCGAGCGCCGCGCCGATGCCGAGCGGGCGGGCGACCTGCTGCGCGCGCTGATGAGCGACGCGGGCGCGGCGGGCTATGGTGTGTACCGCTCGCATCTGCTCTACATGGACTACGCCGCGGCGCAGTATGGCTACAACGACGGCGCGCTCTTGCGCCTCGCGCAGACCGTGAAGGATGCGCTCGATCCGCAAGGCGTGCTGGCGCCCGGCAAGCAGGGCATCTGGCCTTCGGCGTGGCGTGCGGAGCGCGGCTATACGTAAGGACTGCGCGTAAGGACCGCGCGCGAGGACTGCGTGACGATTGCGTAGTGATGGCATGAGGGCGCAAGGAGGGCGCGATGAACAGGCGAACTTTTCTCCGCGATGCAGGTGCAGTGGCGCTCGGCACAGCATGTCAGGCGCATGCGCTCCCGCTTGCGTTCGCCGAACGTGTGCCTGATGCGAGTGCGCCATGGAGCGCGGTGAGTGGCGCCGTGTTCGATCCGTCATTGGCGCAAGGTCGCGAGCTCGCCCGCGAGGCGGCGCGTGCGGGATGCGTTGCCTGGGCCATCGGCGATCTGGCGGACGATCTGGCCGTTGGCGACATCGGCGCGCTTTGGCACGCGCGAATGGCGCGACGCCTCGAGCGAGGCGTAACGCTGATCGGCGCCTTGCGTCCTTCGGACCGCTTCGTGCTCGAGCGGCTCGCAATGGCTCGCGGCGTGACACTGCTCGACTTCGCTTCGCCGGACGGTCCCGTGCTGGCTAAAAGCGATAGTCGGGATTGCGCGCGTCGAACGTGAGGGCGTCGAACGTTTGGGGTTCGATGCGCTCGATCACGATGTCCTCGACGAGCCGGCCTTCGCCGTCGTACGACTCCACCGTGCGAAACCACGGATGCCGCAAATCGAGGCCCAGCGTCTCGCGGCTCGCCGGCATGCCTTGCGCACCGGGCGGCGCCTCCCACGTGAAAGTCACGACGCGCACGCCGTCGCGCGTTTCGACGGCAATGCGCGAGGGTCGTCCCACGCCTGCAGCGGACAGCCGCGGATAGTCGTCGAGGAAGCGCCGGGCGATCGCCTCGGTGCCGAGCTCGGTGAGGCGATGGTGCGACTGCGAGCGCGCGAAGGCGCCGTCGAGCTGCGTCCACATCGATATCGCACCGAGAAAGCCGCCCATGTGGCCGTACATTTCGTCCGCGCGATGCGTGGCGTCGTAGAGCACTTCCTGGCCGGCGTGCGCGCCGTCGGGTAGCCAGCGCGCATACAGCCGCAGCGGATCGTGCGCGACGCGCACGAGCAGATGATCGGCCGTCGCGGGCCAGCGTCCGTCGATGCGCTCGCGATGGCGCATCACGAACTGGCACGATGCGTAGCCGTTGGGCCCCGCCGCGATATACCGCGCGAGCGTGTCCGGATCCAGCGCAGTGAAGAGCGCGACGAGCTGCGCGTCGTCGAGCTGCGCCAGCGTGCCGTCACGGGCGGCGCGCTGGAGCCAGCGCACCTGCGCCCTGGGGGCGAGTGCGCCCGCGCGGGACGGGGACGCCTCGGCCCCTGCACCGCTCGCGATCGCCGGGGTCAGAGTCAGGAGTCCGAACAGCGTGACGAGACAGATGACGAAGCAGGTAACGAAGCGGTTGACAGCGCGAATCACGACGCCCGCGCACGTTTGCATACGCGGCGAGGAACGTCGTCGTGCGGGAAAACGCATTAGGCAGAACGTCATCGACGGGCTCTCCACGATGCGCCGACATCGCATCAACGTATCAAGTCTGCGATTTCTTCCCGGCTTTGGCGATTTCTTCGTCGCGCAGCTGGCGGCGCAGGATCTTGCCGATGGTCGATTGCGGCAGCGCCTCGCGGAACTCCACGATGCGCGGCACCTTGTAGCCCGTGAGCTGCTGGCGGCAGAACTGGATCAGCGCCTCTTCAGTGAGGGCGGGATCGCGCTTGACGACGAACACCTTCACGCGCTCGCCCTGCACCGGATCGGGCACGCCGATCGCCGCGACTTCGCGCACGCCCGGGTGCATCGCCAGGACGTCCTCGATCTCATTGGGATACACGTTGAATCCGGATACGAGAATCATGTCCTTCTTGCGGTCGACGAGGCGGATATAGCCGCGCGCGTCCATCACGCCGATGTCGCCCGTCGTGAGCCAGCCGTCCGCGAACACCTTTGCCGTTTCGTCCGGGCGATTCCAGTAGCCCCTCATCACCTGCGGCCCCTTCACGCAGAGCTCGCCCGCTTCGCCGATATTGGCCCACGTGCCGTCGTCCTTGCGAAAGCGCACCTGCGTGGACGGCGCGGGTAGCCCAATCGAGCCTTCCGGATGAACCGGGCCCGCGTCCAGGTGCTCGACGTCGACAGGATTCATCGAGACGATCGGCGAGCATTCCGTGAGTCCGTAGCCCTCCACGACCGGCTTGCCCGTCACGGCCCTGAATCGGTCGGCGACGGCCTTCTGCATGGCCATGCCGCCGGCCATCGCGAGCTTCAGGCCAGAGAAGTCGCGCTGGCGGAATTCCTCGTTGTCGAGCAGCGCGCTGTAGAGCGTATTGACCGCGCTGATGCAGCTGAACGTCTCGTGGCGCAGGATCGACATGACGCGCTTCATGTCGCGCGGATTGGCGATGAGGATGTTGCGCCCGCCGAGCGCCATGAAGATCAGCGCGTTGATGGTGAGCGAATAGATGTGATACAGCGGCAGCGGCGTGAGCACCGTTTCGGCCTTCGCGTCGAGCTGATTGCCGACCCAGGCCTTGGCTTGCTGCACGTTCGCGAGCACGGTGCCGTGCGTGAGCATCGCGCCTTTCGCGACGCCCGTGGTGCCGCCGGTGTACTGGAGAAAGGCGAGATCATCGGCGCAGGTCGCTATGGGCGCACGCGGCGCGCGCGCGCCTTGCGCGAGCGCATCGAGAAGACTCACCGACTGCGGCAGCCGGTAGGCCGGCACCATCTTCTTCACGTGGCGCAGCATGAAGTTGATGAAGCGGCCCTTGAGGTTGAGGCCTTCGCCCAGGAGATCGCCGAGCGCCGTCACGACCACGCGTTGCACCTGCGTGCCGGGCAGCGCCGCCTCGAGCGTGGCCGCGAAATTCTCGAACACGACGATGGTTTGTGCGCCGCTGTCCTGCAACTGATGCGCGAGCTCGCGCACGGTATAGAGCGGATTGACATTGACGACCACGGCGCCGGCCTTGAGCGCGCCGAAGAGGGCGACCGGATACTGCAAGGTGTTCGGCAGCATGATCGCGACGCGCTCGCCAGGCTGCACGCCCGCGCCTTGCAGCCAGGATGCGAACGCCGTGGCCTTGCGGGAGAGCGCAGCGTAGGTCATCGGCGAGCCGGCGCTCACGTAGGCGATGCGCTCGCCAAAGCGCGCCGTGCAGTCGTCGAAGAAGTGCGTGAGCGAGGCGTACTGGCTCGTGGCGATTTCGTGCGGCACGCCGGGCGGGTACGAGGCGTACCAGATGCCGTCGGTGTCGGGTGGGGCCGCCTCAGGTGGGGCCGCCTCATGTGGGGCAACCACTTGCGCGGCTGCTACCGCGGCGCTTGCCGGATCGGGCGGGGGCGTTTCGCTCATGCTGGATCTCCGGGCGGTAGGGTGTCAGGGCGACGGGGCGCCAATGCGTGACCGCTTTCATCATGCAACGCGGCGCGCGCCATGGCCAGGGGGTCTTACCCGGTGCGCGGGCGCCCGGCGCAAAGCAAAAAATAGCAAAAAGGCCGTGCGGGCGAACCCGGCACGGCCTTTCGTTCGGTGATGCGGTGCGGTGCTACGGGGCCGCCGCACGCCTCGATCAGACGTTCGACACTTCCTTGGCGGTCTGCGTCATGTCGATGCCGCGACGCTCGCGGCTGAACGGGATCAGCACCGCGATCACGACCGCCACCGTGCCGGCGACGATCGCCATGGCCATCGAGTAGTTCTGGTTGTGCGTTTCGGCGAGCGATGCCTGCAGCGTGGCGTTCACCGAAGCGAAGAGGTTGCCGAGCTGGTAGACGAGGCCCGGGAAGGTCGCACGCACTTCGTCAGGCGAGATCTCGTTGAGGTGCACCGGGATCACGCCCCACGCGCCTTGCACCGAAATCTGCATGAGGAAGGCGCCGAGCGCGAGCAGCGCCGGGCCTTGCGAGAATGCCCACAGCGGCAGCACGGGCAGCGCGATCAGCGCGGCGATGAAGATTGCCTTGCGGCGGCCGATCCTTTCGGAAAACTGGCCGAAGAAGAGGCCGCCCACAATCGCGCCGATATTCAGCACGATGGTGATGATCGAGACCATGTGCGGATCGAAGTGATGCTGTTCGCGCAGGAAGGTCGGATAGAGATCCTGCGTGCCGTGCGAGAAGAAGTTGAATGCCGTCATCAGCACGATGGCGTACAACGAGAGCTTCCAGTTGTGCTTGAGCGTGGTGAGCAGGCTCGGACGCGGGCGCTTTTCCATCTCCTTGAAGGCCGGCGACTCGGGCACGTGCGTCCGCACGTAGAGCACGAGCAGCGCGGGCAGCACGCCGACGAAGAACATGCCGCGCCAGCCGATGTACGGATACAGCACGCCGAACACGATCGAGGCGAGCAAATAGCCGCTCGGATAGCCCGCTTGCAGCAGGCCGGAAACAAAGCCGCGCGCCTTGGGCGGAATGGTTTCCATGGTGAGCGCGGAGCCCACGCCCCATTCCCCGCCCATCGCGACACCGAACAGCGCGCGCAGGACGATGAAGGTCGTGAGGTTGGGCGAGAAGCCCGTGAGCATCTCGAGCAGCGAATAGCACGCGATGTTGATCATCAGCGTGGGGCGGCGGCCGTATTTGTCGGCGAGTCGGCCGAATATCAGCGCGCCGAGCGGACGCATGGCCAGTGTCAGCGTAATGGCGAAAGCCACTGCCGGGATTTTTGTATTGAATTCGGTGGCGATGTCTTTCAGAACGAAAACCATCAGGAAGAAATCGAACGCATCGAGCGTCCATCCGAGGTACGCCGCGATCGTGACGTTCTTCTGTTCCCGCGTCCAGTTCATGTTGATTTTTCTCCTGTGAAACCGGGCGATGCCTTGTCTCCTGTCGATGGCAGTTAGCGCTTTAGCGCTTACTGCCATCCCATGCAGAGTTGTCGATCGCAGTTGGCGCTTGCTGCCATCCCATTCACGTGCCGGCATTCCTTTGTTTGCCTGGATCGGCCCCCCGCAACGGGCCTCGCGTCAGTGTACGCCCGGCTTTAAACATTTGCATGCATCCCGACTGCAACCCGTAGTAATCCCTGGTGAATTCGGTTATGAAAGCATTTTGTTTTAATCGTAATTTAAATGTAAATTTATTGAAGACAGTTAAATGAAGGAGTGCGAATGAACGGATGCAAACGAGTAGGCCATCGGATGCGCGGCTAGCGCGTCCACACTCACGGCGGCGTCGAGTTGCGCGATGCGGGCGGCCGACAGAAACACACCATCGACGCCTTTGCGCAAGGGAATCAGGCAACGCGGTCAGCGTGAGCCGTGCCGCGCGCTCGTGGAGGCGGCGCCCCAACGAAAAACGGCGGCGCAGCGCTCGAAGCGCCGCG
>DATBXG010000124.1:0-2118 GCA_036514415.1 Paraburkholderia sp. | reverse complement strand
GGCGATCACCACGCCCCAGTTCTGCACCATCGAGGCCATGATTTCGCCCATCGACGGACGATGCTTCTTCTTCGCGAACTCCTCGGTTTCCTGGAGCGAGCGGCGGATGATGAACAGGAACGGCACGATCAGGCAGCCGATGAGGAACGGCACGCGCCAGCCCCAGGCTGTCATATGCTCGACGGGCAGCAGGCGATGCAGCAGCACGCCCAGCAGCGCGGCGAACACCACGGCGACCTGCTGGCTACCCGACTGCCACGACACATAGAAGCCCTTGTTGCCCTTGGTCGCGATTTCGGAGAGATAGACCGAGACGCCGCCCAGCTCGACTCCCGCCGAGAAGCCCTGCAGCAGACGCCCCAGCAGCACCAGCGCCGGCGCGAGTATGCCGATCGTCGCGTAGCCTGGCACGACGGCGACCGCGAGCGTGCCGACCGCCATCAGGCCAAGCGTGAGCATGAGGCCCTTGCGGCGGCCGTGATGATCGATGTACGCGCCGAGGACGATGGCGCCGAGCGGCCGCACGAGGAAGCCCGCGCCGAACACGGACAGCGAGAGCATCAGTGACGCGAAGGCGTTGTCGCTCGGGAAGTAGGTCCGGGCGATCGCCGAAGCGTAATAGCCATAGACCATGAAATCGTACATTTCCAGAAAGTTGCCGCTGACGACGCGGAATACGGTCCGGAATTTAGATTCGCTGCGGGATGCGTGTGACGCAGTAGACATGACATTCTCTGAAGAGTCTGTCCGGAAAGCCTGTGCGGCTCGCGGGACAGGGAAAAACGATCACCCGCGGTAAAACGAGGGTTGCGCGGGCGCGCACGCGCGGGTGTTTGTTGTGCGGTACGCGCCTGGGGCAGATATTCAAGCATTTCCTTAAAAGAGGCCAGCAAAAAGCAGCGATCCAGCATCAACGTCGGTCATTTCTTCCATTGTCATTACATTCGCCATTCTCAATGCTTTCGATTTCGATGAGCCCGCCGCGAGCGCTCCCGGATGGGGCACAATAGGACGCGGTAGGGCTCGGTGCGCGGCCCCCGACGCGCGCCCTGATCCACGCGGCCCAGACGCCATCACTCTGCATGACCCAAGCCTCAGCCCTTACGCTGCGCCCGGCCACCGTCGCCGATGCTCCCTTGCTCGCCGCCATGCACGCCGCAAGCTGGCAGGCGACTTATCACGCGCTGCTGCCTGCCGCGTTTCTCGAACACGATGTCGCGGCCGAGCGCGCCGCCTACTGGCGCGCGCGCATGGAAGCACCGGGCAGCGACCGCCGTCTCGTGCTGATCGCTGAACTCGAATCGGGCACTGCCGTGGGGTTCGTCTGTGTCGAGCGTCAGCCCGGCTCACCCTGGGGCGTGCTGCTCGACAATCTCCATGCGCTGCCAGCACATCAGGGCATTGGCGTCGGCAAGCGGCTCATGCGCGCCGCGCAGGACTGGGCGCGCGCCCAGGGCGAAACCCAGCTCTATCTGTATGTGCTCGACGGCAACTCTCCCGCGATCGCGTTCTACGAGCGCCAGGGCTGGACCTACTCGGGCGCGGAGCCCGACCGTATGGGCGGCATCGACATTACGGCATTGCGCTACGTGTATCGCCTCGACGGCGTGTGAGGCGCTTCCCCGCCTGCTTCCCCGGCAGCACCGCCAGCGCAGCCCACGGGGGCGCAGTCTTTTAAGACATTTCCGATAGAACGGCGAAATGGGGACTGTCATCATCTGCGATACCCCATTATTTTCATGCGCCGCAGGCGACTCATTAATTTGCGCCGCCCATGACATTGCCTCCCGGCGCCGGCGCCACACCGGGGCTGCGAGAGATCGATGTCAACATTCCCGTTCGTTCAGGTCGAAGGTGCGCTGGCCTTGCCGCACATCCGCCCCCTTGCCCGCTTGCCCGTGTCGTTTGGCCGGGAATGGGCGCTCACGCCTCCCCATTTCAGCTTGCGGGCCGAACTGCGAGCGCTCTATGCGGCCATCATGCACACCGTGTGCCTGAGCGCTGAAGCGTTCCGCGCCGCGGCCCGCTGGGACGACTATCACAGCCCGGCGCCGCAGCCTCCCCAACCCGTTGCCGCGCCCGTTGGGCCGCAAACTGACCGCGGCCCGGCGGCGGCCC
>DATBXG010000123.1:0-4271 GCA_036514415.1 Paraburkholderia sp. | reverse complement strand
GGGCGCGCCCGCCGGCGTCATCAACCTCGTGATGGGCCGCGGTTCGGTGGTTGGGGAAGCCATCGTCAGTGATCCTGAAGTCGATGCCGTGAGCTTCACGGGATCGGTTGCAACGGGCCGCGCGATTGGCGCGAAGTGCTTTGCAACGGGCAAGAAGTTTCAGCTGGAGATGGGCGGCAAGAACCCCATGGTCGTGCTCGACGACGCCAACCTCGACGTGGCCGTGGAGGCGTGCATCAACGGTGCGTTCTTCTCCACGGGGCAGCGATGCACGGCGTCGAGCCGGCTCATCGTGACCGAAGGCATTCATGACCGCTTCGTCGAGGCCATGAAGGCCCGCATGAAGACGCTCAAGACGGGCGACGCGCTGGCGGACGGAACGCATATCGGGCCTGTCGTGGACGACAAGCAGCTTCAGCAGGACGAGCGTTACATTGCGATTGCGCGCGAAGAAGGCGGCGAGGTGTACGGCGGCGGCCGCGTCGAAGGCGCGACGCGCGGCTATTTCCTCGCCCCTGCACTCGTCACGCAGACCACCTCGGCCATGCGGATCAACCGCGAGGAGGTGTTCGGCCCGGTTGCCTCGGTCATCAAGGTGAAGGACTATCACGAGGCGCTCGCCGTGGCGAACGACACGGAGTTCGGCTTGTCGGCGGGCATCTGCACGACGTCGCTCGGTCATGCCAACCATTTCCGCCGTCATGTGCAGGCCGGCATGGTCATGGTGAACACCGCAACGGCCGGCGTGGACTATCACGTTCCGTTTGGCGGCCGCAAGGGTTCGAGCTACGGTCCGCGTGAGCAGGGCAGCTATGCGCGCGAGTTCTACACCGCGGTGAAGACGGCCTATATCAATCCGGGCGCTGTTTGACGGGGAGCGGGCGGCGCGGGCAGACTCCCCACGCGCCGCCCGCATCATCCGTCAGCTCACCCCGTGCAACGCCGAATGGGCGAGCCGCAGCAGATCGTCGAACTGCGTGACCAGCTCGAAACACACGAGAAACGCGAGTGCCGCGGCCGGCCCGGGAAAACGCGTCATCGAGCGCAGAACGGGCTCGGCGGTTCGCTTCCTGACTGCGTCGCGCGTCATGATCCAGGTAATGACCACGCCGATCGCGGCGCCCGCGATCAGATCCGTGGGGTAGTGATAGCCCAGATACGCACGCGGCAAACAGATGACGAGTGCGACATACAAAATCGCCAGCGCACCCGCGATCCGCCACACGAGGAAGATCCCCATCGCAATCGCCACCCACAGCATGGCGTGATCGCTCGGAAAGGAACTCCAGTCGCTCAGCCCGGCGGCACGCAGCGACGACGAGGCGAAATGCAGATGCAGGTCGGGATCGAAGAGCGGACGTTGCCGGAACGGCAGATAACGCGCGAGGAGGCGTCCCACCGCAAGCGCGATCAGGCCGCTGGCCACCGTGGCGACCACGATCTCGCGCCGCCACGCGCGCCGCTCGCTCGGCTGAAACCAGATCCAGCACAAGAGCGGGATCAGGAAATAGCCCTTGAACGTATAGAGCCCCACCATCACCCGGATCGCGTGATTGATCAGTGGGGGCAGATCGACTCGGGTGAGGGCGCCCAGAATGACGGTATCGAAGCTGTTCATTTATTGTGGGCGATTCCGCTGATTTGATTTACGAATGAGAAAGGCGGCCGGTGACAGAAGTCCCCGGCCGCCTTCGTGCCCGATGCATCAGGCATTCGTCATCGTAAGTTTCAAATCATTGCGCATAGGTAAAGAATCGAAAGCAAGTGTAAATGGCCCTTGCCCCCTTCCTGCCTGCGCGGCGACGGCAGGACACCGCCCTTGAGGCGTCCGCCCGATTCTGCTGTTACGCCTCGTCACATATCGTTTCGTTTCCAGACGAACTGCGCATCGGGCGTTCCAGGCAGCGGTCATGACCCTGTTTGAGCGAGGACGAGCCGCTCAATTCGGCAGCAGCGAGCCGCTGCGCAGTGGCGTGGCGCCTGCGACCCACGCCACCTCCAGCCCGGCGGTGGCGAAGCGCGTGCGTTGCCGCGCGTACAGCACGCCTGCGACGGAACTCGCGATCGTGACCACGCGATCGGTGAGCGGGTCGACGACGTCGGCAACGGGCTGGCCCGGCTCCACGCGCACGCCAACCGGCGCGCGGAACACGAGCACGCCCGAAATCGGCGCGATGAGCGTCTCGGCGCCCGCGAGCGGCGTGGCCGCGAACTCGAGCGGCGGCAACGGTGCGGGCGTGCCTTCTACGACACCGCGATGCGTCAGGTAGTCGATGATCGCGTTCGCATCGCGCTCGGCGTAGGCGTAGCTCACGTCAGCCTGGCCGCGCAGCTCGATCGTCACGGATATCGAGCCGTTGGGGATCGGATGGCGCTCGCCATAGCGCTCGCGCAATTCGGACCAGCAGAAGCTGTGAATCTCGTCGAAGGGGTTGCCCTCCGAATTGAGTGCGAAGAGCGAGGCCTTCGCATCCAGATAGCGCGCGAGCGGTTCCACATCGGGCCACAGGTCGGGGTTCGTGTAGAGATGCATCGCGCCTTCGAAGTCGCAGTGCAGGTCGAGCACCACATCGGCGTCGTACGACAGGCGCTGCAGCGCGAGACGCTGTGACGCCAGCTCGGTGGCCGGCGTCTGTTCGGCAAGCGCTTCTCGCATGGCGGCGCGCACGGCGAGCAGGTTCTGCTGCGCGTCGCTGCCGAGGCGCGGCCCGACGCGCGGGATCACGAGGTCGGCGAGATCATGGAAGTGGCGATTGAAATTGGCCGCGGTGCCGCTTTCGAAGCGGCCGAGCATCTGGCCGAGCAGGCGCTGGTTGAGGCCAATCGGATTGGGCACGGGCACGACCACGATTTCGCCGCGCAGCTTGCCCGCCGATTCGAGCGCGGCAAGGCGCTTGCGCAGCGCCCAGGTGACCAGCATGCCTGGCAGCTCGTCGGCATGCAGCGACGACTGAATGTAGATCTTCTGCCCGCCGGCGGGCCCGTAGTGAAAGCTCGTGAGGTGCCGCTCGGTGCCGAGCGCCGGCGAAATCAACGGATGGGTTTGAGTCTGCATGATGGCGTGAGCGCGGGGGGCGCGGTGTTCAGCGGGGCAAAGCAGAATACAGCAGGGCAACGGCTCGGGGAGCGTCCCGCGCCGTTGCCGGTCAGACTGGGCGCAGGCGCCGCTCAGCCTCCATACACATCGAACGCGAAGTAGCGGGATTCGATCTTCTTGTACGTGCCGTCCTTGATCATGTCCGCGAGCGCCTTGTCGATTTTCGTCTTCAGGTCGGTGTCTTCCTTGCGCAGGCCGATGGCGGCGCCGTTGCCGAGCGCGCCGTTCGGATCGCTGAGGTCGCCGCCCGTGAACGCGAAGCCCGCGCCGCGCGGGGTCTTCAGGAAGCCCATGTCGGCCTGCACGGCGTCTTGCAGCGCGGCGTCGAGGCGGCCCGCGAGCAGGTCCGCATAGACCTGGTCCTGATCCTGGTAAGGCACGATCTTCACGCCATTCGGCGCCCATTGGGCCTTTGCATAGGATTCCTGAATCGATCCCTGCTCCACGCCAACCGTCTTGCCTTTGAGCGAATCTGCCGTCGGCTGGAGGCTCGAGCCTTGCTTCGCGACGAGGCGGGTGGGCGTATGGAATACCTTCGCCGAGAACGCGATCTGTGCTTCGCGCTGCGGCGTCATCGACATCGACGATAGCACGGCATCGAACTTTCTCGCCTTCAGCGCCGGGATCATGCCGTCGAACGCGCTCTCGACCCAGACGCACTTTGCGTTAATACGCTTGCAGATTTCGTTGCCCACGTCGATGTCGAAGCCGACCAGCTTGCCGTCCGTGCTCTTCGATTCGAACGGGGGGTAACTCGCGTCCACGCCGAACCGGACGGTGGACCAGTCCTTCGCGCAGGCGGAGGTTGCGATCGCGAGCATCGCAATGCACATAGCAAGCTTCTTCATTGACGTGGAGTCTCCAGGACGTTCATTGACGCCGCCGTGACCGTTGGCGGCATGGTCAACAGCGGGCCGTCATCAGCCATGTTGTATAGACAAGATAAGCGATCTCAAATACTGAGATAAGTAGGGTTTTTGCTGACGAGGGAACGAAAGCGTACGGAAAACGTAGCGCCTGGTGCGAATCGAGACGGGATGGGAAGAGGCGGGTGGCGCGCTGTAAGCGCTTATTGACTAGACAACATGGCGACGCGGCTGGGCGCGAGTGACGGCGGTCGCCGTGAGGGGAGCGGCTTGCGGGAGACGAGAGGGGCGCGCGCGCAAAAGGTTGC
>DATBXG010000122.1:0-5986 GCA_036514415.1 Paraburkholderia sp. | reverse complement strand
CCGCCCCGCCAGGCCGTGCGGCTCAAATGTCGGCGAGCGTCGAAACGAGGATCGCCTTGATCGTATGCATGCGGTTTTCCGCCTGCTCGAAGGCGAGATTCAGCGGCGACTCGAACACTTCCTCCGTGACCTCGACGCCGTTCTTCAACTCGGGATACTGGTCGGCGATCTGTTTGCCGACCTTGGTCTCGCTGTTGTGGAAGGCGGGCAGGCAGTGCATGAAGCGCGTTTGCGGGATGCCGCTCGCCTTCATGAGCGCCATGTTCACCTGGTAGGGCAGCAGCACCTTGATGCGCTCGCCCCAGGCTTCCATCGGTTCGCCCATCGACACCCACACGTCGGTGTGGACAAAATCCACGCCCTTGACGGCCTCCTTGGGGTCTTCGGTGAGCAGCATGCGCGCGCCGCTTTCCTCGGCGAACTTCTTGCAGTCCGCCAGGAGTTCGTCGTGCGGCCAGAGCGACTTCGGCGCGGCAATGCGCACGTCCATGCCGAGCTTCGCGCCAATGAGCAGCAGCGAATTGCCCATGTTGTTGCGGGCGTCGCCGACATACGCGTAGCTGATGTGCGTGAGCGCCTTGTCGGAATGCTCGCGCATGGTGAGCACGTCGGCGAGCATCTGCGTGGGGTGGTATTCGTCGGTCAGGCCGTTGAACACCGGCACGCCCGCGAACTTCGCCAGTTCCTCGACGATCTCCTGCTTGAAGCCGCGATACTCGATCGCGTCGTACATGCGGCCCAGCACGCGCGCCGTGTCCTTCATGCTCTCCTTGTGGCCGATCTGCGATGAGGTCGGATCGATATAGGTGACGTTCGCGCCCTGGTCATAGGCAGCGACTTCGAATGCGCAACGCGTGCGCGTGGAAGTCTTTTCGAAGATGAGCGCAATGTTTACACCCTTCAGGTGCTGCTGCTCGGTACCCGTGTACTTGGCGCGCTTGAGGTCGCGCGAGAGGTCGAGGAGATATCTCAGTTCGCGGGTGCTGTGATGCATCAGGCTGAGCAGGCTGCGGTTGCGCAGGTTGAAAGCCATGTCGATTCTCCATTGCGAATGCGGTTGGTGTGCAGCGGGTAGGCGATTGATCAGGCCATCACGTTCGTCGCGGCAACGTTCAGTACTCCACGGCGTCCCGCACGATCGGGCACGTCATGCAGTGGCCGCCGCCGCGCCCGCGGCCCAGCTCGCTCGCCGTGATCGTGATGACCTCCACGCCGGCCTTGCGCAGCAGCGTATTCGTATAGGTGTTGCGGTCGTAGCCAATCACGACGCCGGGCTCGACGCACACCACGTTGTTGCCGTCGTCCCATTGCTCGCGCTCGGCCTCGAACGCGTTGCCGCCGGTCTGGACGACGCGCAGGCTCTTCAAGCCCAGCGCCTCGGCCACGACATCGATGAAGGGCTTTTCCTCGCGACGCAGGTCGAGCTTCGATGGGCTCTTGTCGTCGGGGCGCACCGAGAACGGCACGATCTCGTTGACCACTTCGGGGAAGATCGTCACGAGGTCGCGGTCGCAGAAGCTGAACACCGTGTCGAGGTGCATGGCCGCGCGCGACTTGGGCAGGCCCGCCACGACGATGCGCTTGGCGCCGCCCTTGGCGAAGATGTTTTGCGCAAGGCGCCCGATGGCCTGGCGGCTCGTGCGCTCGCCCATGCCGATCAGCACGACGCCGTTGCCGATCGGCATCACGTCGCCGCCTTCGAGCGTGGCCGCGCCGTGGTCCTCGTCGGGGTCGCCGTACCAGACCTCGAAGTCCTTGCCCGCGAACTCGGGGTGATACCGGTAAATGGCCGTGGTGAGCAGCGTTTCCTGGCGGCGCGCCGGCCAGTACATCGGATTGAGCGAGACGCCGTTGTAGATCCAGCAGGTGGTGTCGCGCGTGAAGGTGCTGTTGGGCAGCGGCGCGAGCACGAAGCTCGAATAGCCGAGATAACGGCGAAATTCCTTGAGGATCTTGCTTTGTTCGGTATCCGGAATATCTTCCGCCACCACGCCGCCAATCAGGAATTCCGCGATCTTGCGTGGCTCGAGCCCTTCCAGCCAGCTGCGCACCTCGCCTGCGAGCGAAACGCCCACGGTCTCGGGGCGAACCTTGCGGTCAAGGATGTACTTGAGCGCTTCGGGGTGCTGCACCGTTTCGGTGAGCAGATTGTGCATCTCGAGGACATCCACGCCGCGTTCCCGCATCTTCGTCACGAAGTCGAAGTGGTCGCGCTTCGCCTGGCTGACCCAGATGACGTCGTCATAGAGAAGCTCGTCGCAGTTGCTGGGCGTTAGGCGTAGATGCGCGAGACCGGGTGAGCACACCATGACCTTGCGCAGTTTGCCCGACTCGGAGTTGACGCCGAAGGCGACAGTGTCCGTACTCATCATGAGACTCCTCGAGTTAGAGGGTGAGAAAGCCCTTGTACAGGCCGAAAGCCGCCACCAGTGCGCCAAGCAGCACGGCGGCGAAAACGAACTTCTCGATGTTCGTGAAGACGGGCTGGCCGACCTCGCGCTTGGCGCGCGCGAACAGCACGATGCCCGGCGCGTAGAGCAGCGCGGAGAGCAGCACGTATTTGAGGCCGCCCGCGTAAATGAGCCAGACCGCGTAGATCACGGCGACGCCCGCGATGACGAGGTCCTTGTTGCGCTCGCCACTGTCGGCCTCATAGGTCTCGCCGCGCGCCGCGACCAGGAATGCGTAGGCCGCCGACCAGAAGTACGGCAGCAGGATCATCGAGGTCGCGAGATAGATGAGCGAGAGATACGTGCCCTTCGAGAACAGCGTGATGACGAGGAAGATCTGCACCATGCCGTTCGTGAGCCACAGCGCGTTGGCCGGCACGTGCTTCGCGTTCTCCTTGCGCAGGAAGCTCGGCATGGTGTGGTCGCGCGCGGCCGAGAAGATGATCTCGGCGCACAGCAGCACCCACGAGAGCAGTGCGCCCGCGAGCGACACGACGAGACCCACGCTGATCAGAATCGCGCCCCAGTGGCCGACCACGCTTTCGAGCACGCCCGCCATCGAGGGATTCTGCAACGCCGCGAGCTTGGGCTGCGTGAGCACGCCTAGCGAAAGCACGTTCACGAGCACGAGCAGGAGCAGCACGCCGGCGAAGCCGATGACCGTTGCCTTGCCGACATCGCTGCGCTTCTCGGCGCGGGCCGAAAAGATGCTCGCGCCTTCGATGCCGATGAACACCCACACGGTCACGAGCATCATGTTGCGGACCTGGTTCGTCACGCTGCCGAGCTTGGGATTCATTTGGCCCCAGAAGTCGGCCGTGAAGGTGCCGCTGCTGAACGCAAACGCGCAGATGATGATGAAGAGGCACAGTGGCACCAGTTTCGCGACCGTCGTGATCTGGTTGACGATCGCGGCCTCCTTGATGCCGCGCAGCACGAGAAAGTGCAGCGCCCAGAGCAGCACCGAGGCGCAGATGATGGAGACGGGCGTGTTGCCTTCGCCGAAGATCGGGAAGAAGTAGCCGAGCGTACTGAAGAGGAGAACGAAGTAGCCGACATTGCCGAGCCACGCACTGATCCAGTAGCCCCACGCCGAGCCGAAGCCCATATAGTCGCCGAAGCCGGCTTTCGCATAGGCATAGACCCCGCCGTCGAGCTCGGGCTTGCGCACGGCTAGCGACTGGAACACGAACGCGAGCATGAGCATGCCGACCGCGGTGATCCCCCAGCCGATCAGCACGGCGCCGGCATCCGCGCTGGCCGCCATGTTCTGCGGCAGGGAAAAGATGCCGCCGCCCACCATCGAGCCCACGACGAGGGCGGTGAGCGCGCCGAGACGCAGCTTGTTGGCGGCCGCGGGCGCGGCTGCGCTATCGGGTGTGGCAGCGGGACGAGGCGTAGAGGTCGAATCGGACATGGGCGGTCTCCAGTACGAGCCGGCTGGGTCGCAGCTCTCGCGCTGCGCGCCAACCCGTGAGCTTGCTTGTGCCTGCGACTGCGGCGCGGATTTCGTGAAGCGAGAGTGGAACCCGTGCCGCTACGCGCTCAATCTGATAGGGGGCGCGCAATCTGACAATAAGACTTTGGTCCGATATGGGGAGTTGAATCGGTGCTATTCCAAAGAATTAAAGCCGTCGAAACATGGCATTTTTATGACCGTTAATTATGCGAGTTGCGTACATAAAAGCGGCGTGTGGAGCGGTGCGACAAAAGCGCATAGCGCAACCGGAAATCGTTTTTTGGAGGATTGCTTACAATCGCGCTGTGGCTTTCGGATTGGACCGTCGTCGGGACAAACAATTTGAGGTGCCGCTATCAGATGACATGAATGGCGACAAATGCGGGATGTTGCATCGCGCCATTATTCGTGTTCGATATTTACGTAAGTCTACGAGAAAGGCGTGCCGAAATTGCCGATTAATTCGCGAATGAACAAGGCTCCGCGTAAAAATGATTTCAATTCCGGCTTTTATTCGGAATATGGAAAATAATCGCAGGCCGCGCAGCATTATCTGTAGAACGAAACGATTGATCGGGAGGTGCTGTGCGGAACGTTAGCGGACATCGTGGCCGACAGCCGTGTCGTGCGCGGCCGCGCATCGTCCACTGGTTTCCCTGAATTGTTCGACGCGCGCCGGCTCCGGCACCATTAGCGCAGACGAACCTGCAAGAGCCCACCCATCGAGATGAACGACACTGCCCCCACATCCGGACCGGCCTGGACGCCCACCCCGCAGCAGATCGAATCCGCCCGCATTACCCGGTTCACGAAGTGGCTTGCCGATACACGCGGGCTCGCGTTCGAAGACTACGACGCGCTATGGCGCTGGTCGGTCGAGGACGTGAACGCATTCTGGTGCGCGCTGTGGGATTGGGCGCAGATTCCCTCGCGCGAGCCGCGCGGCGTGGCGCTCGCCGATCCCGCGATGCCCGGCGCGCGCTGGTTTCCCGGCGTCGAGCTCAATTACGTCGAGCAGGCCTTTCGTCACGCGAGCGCGGCATGGCCGGCAATCGTTTCGCGCAGCGAAAGCGGCCCGATGGCGGGGCGCACGCGCGAACTGGGCTGGGCCGAGTTGCGTCGCCAGGTGGCGGCGTGCGCGGCCACGCTGCGGCGCCTCGGCGTGACGCGCGGCGACCGCGTGGCGGCCTTCATGCCCAACACGCCGGAGACGGTCGTGGCATTTCTTGCCACGGCGAGCGTCGGCGCGATCTGGTCGGTCTGTTCACCCGACATGGGGCCGCTTGCGGTGCTCGACCGCTTCCGGCAGATCGAGCCGAAAGTGCTGTTCGCCGTGGACGGCTATCGCTACGGCGGCAAGCCGCACGACCGGCGCGAGCTGGTTCACCATCTGCTGCGCGAACTGCCGGGCGTGGAGCAGCTCGTGTTCGTCCCGCAACTCGACGCCGACGCCAGCGAGAAGGCGTACCCGCGCGCCACGGCGTGGCGCGACGCGATTGCCGGCGACGTGCCGCTGCAAATCGAAAGCGTGCCGTTCGATCATCCGCTGTGGATCGTCTATTCGTCGGGCACGACGGGTATGCCCAAGGCCATCGTGCATTCGCACGGCGGCATCGTGGTCGAGCACATGAAGCTCACGGCGCTGCATCTCGACCTCAATCCCGGCGACCGCTTCCACTGGTACGCCAGCACGAACTGGATCATGTGGAACTGCCAGGTGGGCGGCCTGCTCGCGGGCGCGACGCTCTGCCTCTACGACGGCAACCCGTCGTATCCCAACTCTGCGGCGTTATGGCGCTTCGCTGGCGAGGCCGGCGTCACGTTCTTCGGCGCCGGGGCCGCGTTTTTTCAGGGGTGCCTGAAGTCGGGCGTCGAGCCGCGCGCGGCGGCGGATCTCTCGTGCTTGCGCGCGATCGGCTCGACGGGCTCACCGCTGCCGCCCGAGGCGTACGCGTGGATACTCGAGCACGTGGGGCCGGTGTGGATCGACGCGATCTCGGGCGGCACCGACTTCGCGGGCTGCTTTCTCGCGGGCGTGCCGACCTTGCCCGTGTATCCCGGCGAGATGCAGTGCCGG
>DATBXG010000121.1:0-2194 GCA_036514415.1 Paraburkholderia sp. | reverse complement strand
GCGCTCGTAGTAACGCACGAGTTCGAGCTTGCGCGTGCCGCTATCCGCATCGATGACGCGCCTTGCACTCGTGATGCGTATGCCGTCGATTTCGCATTCGGTGGAGTCGTCGCGTCGGCGCCGTGTGGCACGAGGCGAGCGGTGCACGGACGCAGCAGGCGTGGCCGGCGCGGCGGCGTCCGATGTCAGGGCCCGCTCGCCGCGCGGCGTTCGGGCAGATGTCCTCGTTGGGGCCTTGAGAGCGTCCTGCATACCGGTTCCCCTGGCGCGCCCTGGGGCGCATGACGCATCGCGCGACGCGAGTCGCGACACGTTCGGTTGACGGCGCGCGGCGGCCGCCCCCGTCGGGCCGCCGCACGAGCTTTCATTGTGCATCGAATGAGCGCTTTCGTCGCTGAAAGCTTGTGCGCGGGCGCCCGGCAAATAGGGAAACATCCGGCATGCCCAGCCCCCCCCTTCGGATCGGGCATGTGGCCCGCGGCAGGCGTCGGGAAGTTACAATGTTTAGCTTTGCCGTGCGCGCCGCAGCAGCTTTCGCGCGCGACAGGCAATCCTTTTTCATCCAATCGCCCCAACGTCGCCGCGCAGGGGCCTTGCCAGCCCAGCCATGAACCTCGTCATCCAGAGTCCCGCCCCGCTCGACACCGTCCATCACAAGCCGCTCCTCGGCCTCGCACGCGGCAGCAGCCTCACGCCGATCGACGCCCACGCGGTCCGCATCGAGAACGCCGAGCCGGCCCAGCGCGCCGACCTGGAGGTCTACTGCGGCACGCACCAGCTCGACTACGCGTTTGTCGAAGCCGGCCGCGCGCTGGCCGGTTTCGGCCTCGTAGCGATGGACATGGACTCGACGCTCATCACGATCGAATGCATCGACGAAATCGCGGACTTCTGCGGCCTGAAGGCCGAAGTCGCGGCGATTACCGAAGCCTCGATGCGCGGCGAGATCAAGGACTTCAACGAAAGCCTCACGCGCCGCGTAGCGCTCCTCAAGGGGCTCGACGCGGGTGCGCTCGAGCGCGTGTACGAAGAGCGCCTGCAGCTCTCGCCGGGCGCGGAGCAGATGCTCGCGGGCGCGAAAGCCGCAGGCCTGAAGACGCTGCTCGTCTCCGGCGGCTTCACGTTCTTCACCGAGCGCCTGAAAGCGCGGCTCGGGCTCGACTACACGCGCGCGAACACGCTCGAAATCGTCGACGGCAAGCTCACGGGCCGTGTGCTTGGCGAAATCGTCAACGCCGACGTGAAGGCGCGCACACTTGCCGAAACCTGCGCGCAGATCGGCATCGAGCCGCGCCGCGCGATCGCGATGGGCGACGGCTCGAACGACCTGAAGATGATGGGCGTGGCGGGTTTGTCGGTCGCGTTCCGGGCGAAGCCGGTGGTGCGCGAGGCGGCGAGCGTCGCGTTCAACTTCGTCGGGCTCGACGGGCTGCTGCGTCTGTTCTGATTCTGTTTTCGCCGCGGCCAGAAACACGAACGGCCGCTCGTGTCGCTGTGGACGCGAGCGGCCGTTGTTGTTTTGCGCGGCTTATTCAGGTGTACTTGCTTTCTCCGCAAGCTTCGCGAGCGCGCGCTCGATATCCGCGCGCAAATCGGCTTCGTCTTCGAGCCCGATGTAGAAGCGCACCAAGGTGCCGCGATGCGGCCAGCTCGCAGCCGTGCGCATCGAACCGACGTCGTATGGCATGACAAGACTATGCGCGCCGCCCCAGCTCCAACCCAATGCGAAGAGTTCGAGCGACTCGCAGAACGTATCGATCTGCGTGGCACTGTAGCGTTCGTCGAACACCACGGAAAAGAGGCCGCCCGCGCCCGTGAAATCGCGTTCGTAGAACGCGTGCCCCGGGCAGTCTTCGAACGCCGGATGCAGCATCACCGCGATTTCGGGGCGCGTCTTGAGCCAGCCCGCAAGCGCGAGCGCCGTGCGGTCGTGGGCCTCGAAGCGCGCCTTCATGCTCGGCAGCGCGCGCAGCACGAGCGAGCAGTCATCGACCGAGACGCCAATGCCGAGCCGCATGCGCGCGGCCTTGAGCTTCAGGTACAGATCGCGGTCGGTGGTGATGGTCGCGCCCATCAGCACGTCGCTGCCGCCCGACTGATACTTGGTGAGCGCCTGCACAGAAATGTCGATGCCGTGCTCGAACGGCTTGAACGCAAGCCCCGCCGACCAGGTATTGTCGATGGCCGTGATGAC
>DATBXG010000120.1:0-3201 GCA_036514415.1 Paraburkholderia sp. | reverse complement strand
GGAGCCGCAACGCATCGCGACGAGCCCGCTCACGCGCTGCGCGAGCGTTGCGGCGGCGCTTGGCCGTCTGCAAGGCCACGTGCCGGAAGAGGACGCGCGCCTTGCCGAGATGGACTTCGGCGCATGGGAGATGCGGCGCTGGGACGCGATCGAGCGCACGCAGATCGACGCGTGGGCCGTCAACTTCGAACACGCGCGCGAGCATGGCGGCGAAAGCGTCGCGCAGTTCGATGCGCGCGTGGGCGCCTGGATCGACACGCTCGATGCGCGCGAGAAAGCCACTGTCTGGGCCGTCACGCATGCGGGCGTCATTCGCACCGTCACGGCGCGCGCGCTCGGCATGCCGCTCGCGCGTTGTGTGCGCTGGCCGCTGGAAATGGGCGCCATTGTGTGTCTGCGTTACGACGCATCGAGCGCGCAATGGTTGCTCTCGCGCTGGAACGCGTAGCCAGTCGCTTCGGATAGCGAATCAATGCGCGGCGGCATCGCGCGAGCGGGCGAGTTCGAGATCCTTGCACAGCTGCGCCGCGCCCTGGGCGATGCGCGGTGCGGGGCGCGTGAGCAGATCGCCGTCGACGGCGAAGAGATTGCCGCGCGCGACTGCGCCAAGCACGGGCCATGCGCGCCACCGCTCGAGGCTCGGGAGCGGACGATCCGGCGAGGTCGCGCCTTGCGAGGCGGTGACGATCACATCGGGGTTGGCGGCCAGCACGGCTTCCGTCGAAACGGTCGGCACGAGCGGCTCGAGCGCCGCGAAGACGTTGCGGCCGCCGCACAGCGCGATCACGTCGCTGATCATGTGCGAGCCGTTGACGGTCATCAGCGGCTGATCCCAGACTTCGTAGAAAACGCTCACGGGCGCGCGCTGCGCATAGCGCGCGCGTAGCTGCGCGATGTCGCGGCGGTAGGCGGCGGCTGCGGTCTGCGCCGTGGCGTCGGTGCCGAGCAGTACGCCGAGGCGCGTAAGCGAGGTCGCGACATCGTCGAGCTTGCGTGGCTCGCTGAAAAAGAGGGGAATGTGCAGCGCGCGCAAACGGTCGAGCTGTTGCTGCGCGTTGCCGTGACGCCAGACCACGATGAGGTCGGGCTTGAGCGCGGCGATGCGTTCGAGGTCGAGCGCGCGATTGTCGCCCACGCGCGGCACCTGGCGAGCTTCGGGCGGGTAATCGCTGTAGGCCACGGCGCCGACCATTTTCGCGCCGCCACCAGCAGCGTAGAGCAGCTCGGTCACGTGGGGCGCCAGGCTCACCACGCGCCGCGCGGGCGCGGGAAGCGTGACGGTGTTGCCCGCGTCGTCGATGGCCGTGACGGCGGCATGGGCGGCGCATGGGCCGAGCGCCACAGCGGCGAGCGCAAATCGGGAGACGAGCCAGGTGAAGAGCCTGGCGACAAGCGCAAAGGCGGCCGCGCGCATCAGCCGATCGTCCGCATGGCCTGTGCGAGCGCGTTTTCGAAGCGCTGCCATTCGTCCTCACTCGCGGGCAGCCCGAAGCGCAGGCTGGCTGGTGCGTCGAAACGGCGTGTCCACACGGCGTGACGCGCGAGCGCGTCCTGCAGCGCGGCCGCGCGCGGGTCCGTGATCCACGCGAAGAGCGGTGTGGCGTGCGGCGCGAAGCCGTGAGCGCGCAACAGCGCGACGAGGCGCGCGCTTTCGGTTGCGAGGCGAACGCGCATTGCGCTTTGCCACGCGCTGTCTTCGAACGCATGGGTGACCGCGTGGCGCGCGGGGCCGCTCACGGTCCACGCGCCCAGACGCGCGCGCAACGCGTCCAGCAGTGCGGGTGCGCCAAGCGCGAAACCGCAACGCGCGCCCGCGAGCCCGAAGAACTTGCCCGGCGAGCGCAGCACGACGAGCCCCTCGCGGCTGGTTGCGTGCGCAAGCGTTTCGGATCGCTCGGTGCCGAATGCATCGGCAAAGGCTTCGTCGACGATCAGCGTGCCGCCGCGCGCCGCGAGTTGCGCATGCCAATGCAGCAGGCGAGCGGCAGCGAGATGCGCGGCCGTCGGATTGTTGGGATTCACCACGACGGCATGCGTGATGGCATCGGGCAGCGCGTCGAGCGTGACGTCGAGCGGCGCAATCTCGTGGCCCGCCTGTGCGAAAGCCGGTGCGTACTCGCCGTAGGTGAGCGGTGCAATCGCCACACGTGACACCCGCGCACGCCGCAGTTGTGCGGGCAGCGCGCGGATCGCGGCCTGGCTGCCCGCCACGGGCAGCACATGCCGAGCGTCGGGCGCGCCGTAGTAGCGGGCGGCGCAGGCGGCGAAGCCGTCGCCATCGTCGGGCAGGCGCCGCCATGCCGCGGCAGGCACCGGCGGCACCGGATAGCCATGCGGATTGATGCCGGTCGAGAGATCGATCCACGCCTCCCAGGCGATGCCGTAGCGCTGCGCCGCTTCGTGCAGGTTGCCGCCGTGCGCGATGAGCGTGCCTGGCTTCTCAGACATGGGTCGCCACGCTCACGAAGGCCAGTGCGAGCAGCGCCGCGAGCCACAAAATGGTGGTGCGCTCCACGAGGCGCAGCGCCGCATCCACGTGCTGCGCGCGCGGGGGCGAGCCCGCGCCGAGCGCCGGGCGTTCCTCCAGCATGCCGTGATAGACGGCCGCGCCCCCCAGCAGGACGTTCAGGCTGCCCGCGCCCGACGCCATCACCGGCCCGGCGTTCGGGCTTTCCCAGCGATGCGCCTGCTCGCGCCAGCAGCGCAGCGCCGTGCGCGTGTCGCCGAGCAGCGCGTAGCTCGCGGCGGTGAGGCGCGCGGGGATCCAGTTGAGGACGTCGTCGATGCGCGCGGCCGCCCAGCCAAAGCGCAGGAAGCGCGGCGTGCGGTAGCCCCACATCGCGTCGAGCGTGTTGGCAAGACGAAAAGCGAGGGCACCTGGGCCGCCCGCGATCGCGAACCAGAACAGCGCGCCGAATATCGCGTCGTTGCCGTTTTCGAGCGCCGATTCGACGGCCGCGCGCGAGAGCGCGGTGGCGTCCGCCTCGCCCGTGTCGCGCGAGACGATGCGGCCGGTCAGTTTGCGCGCGGCTGCGAGGTCGCGCCGCGCGAGCGCCGCGCCGATCGGCGCGATGTGCTCCGTGAGGCTGCGCGCGCCGAGCGCGAACCACAGCAGCGCGACGTGCAACGCCCACGCGAGCGGCCAGGGCAGCAGCGCGCACATCAGCATGGCGATCAGGACCGGCGGCGCGACGGCGGCAA
>DATBXG010000119.1:0-5171 GCA_036514415.1 Paraburkholderia sp. | reverse complement strand
AAACAGTTTAGTCAGCTTCCCTGCCTGGTTCGCCAAGGTCATATATTCCTTGAACCAATGCCATGTGCACGGTTGCGGAAATTTGTAGCACGGGCGTGCGCGTCACACAGTCTGATGTACCCGAAGTGCTGCTAACTGCGACCAATTCTGAACCCTCGGTTCAGGATGCCGGCCTAGCGGCTATGGCGGGGACCTATTCAAACGGCATCGGACCATAGTCCGATGCCGTTTTCCGTTGTGCGGCCGCAATCGCGTTTGTTTACGCGTGTTCGTGTCTGGCCTTGCGCGCACGCGTGCCCTTCCCCCCTTTCGACGTGACCTTCGACTCATGCGCTACTGGCTGATGAAGTCCGAACCCGACGAAGCAAGCATCGACGACCTCGCTGGCGCACCGCAGCGCACGCTGCCATGGACCGGCGTGCGCAATTATCAGGCGCGCAATTTCATGCGCGACATCATGCAGCAAGGCGACGGTGTGCTGTTCTATCACTCGAGCTGCCCCGAGCCCGGTATTGCGGGTATCGCGCAGGTGTCGTCCACGGCCTACCCCGACCCCACGCAGTTCGACCCGAAGAGCCCTTACTACGACGCGAAATCGACGCAGGAGAGTCCGCGCTGGATGCTCGTCGATGTCGTGTTCAAAAAGAAGTGTCCGCTAATCCCGTTGGCCGCCTTGCGCGAGCACGCGGAACTCGCGGACATGCGTGTGCTCGCAAAAGGCAATCGCCTGTCGATCACGCCGGTCACGCCAGCCGAGTGGAACTTCATCACGAAACATCTGATGTGATGCACCACGTAGTTCTGCACGCAGTTCTGAGGTTAGTTCAGCACTGCGGCGCCACGAGCGCGAGCGGCCCTGGCACGCAATCGACATCGCCGCGCGACTTCAAGCACAATCGCGCACAGTCGCGCATCGTTGCCTGAGTGTTCGACCATGCCTCGCTCGCGACGCCAGTTCTGCAAGGAGCCTCAATGAACCGAAAAACCGCCGTCACGCTCGCCGCCGCATTCGCCGCCGCCCTCCCCCTCGCCATGACGCTCGCACCGAGCACCGCGCTTGCCCAGAGCGACGCGCGTTTCCAGCCCTCGGGCGTGCTTTCGCTTTCCTCGCAGGCGAGCGCCGAAGTGCCTCAGGACGTCGTCACCATCACGCTGTTCTACGAACAGGAAGCGAGCGATCCCTCCTCGCTGACCTCGACGCTCAACCAGCGCGCCGACACGGCGCTGCAACGCGCCAAGGGTGTCGCGGGCGTGACCGCGCGCTCGGGCCAGTTCTCGATCTTCCCCTCCACCGACCGCGACGGGCGCATCTCCGCCTGGCGCGGCCGCACGGAAGTCGTGCTCGAGTCGCATGATTTCGCGGCGGCATCGAAGCTCGCCGGCGATCTCTCCTCCGTCATGCAGGTGGGCAACGTGCAGTTCTCGCTTTCGCCCGAGGCGCAGCGCGCCGCCGAACAGAAGCTCTCGGGCCAGGCTATCGCCTCGTTCCGCGATCAGGCCTTGTCGGCCACGCGCGCGTTCGGCTACAGCAACTACACGATTCGCGACGTGAACGTGGGGCACTCTGGCGTGATGCCGCGCCCCGTGATGATGATGAGCGCGCGCGCCGTGTCGGCGGACGCAAAGATGTCGCCCGTGCCCATCGAAGGCGGCACCTCCACGGTGACGGTCAATGTCTCCGGGTCGGTGCAAATGAAGTAAGGCGCGCGCAACAGCAGCACGCAATAAGAAAGGCCACGGTGAAAACCGTGGCCTTTTTCATGGGCTAAAAACGCTTAGTGCGTCTTTGTGCGTCTTAGTGCGTATGCGAGCGTCAGCTCTTCACGCCCGCCACCTGCGCGCCGTCCTTGCCACGTTTGGCGCGACGATACGCCCACGCCATCAAGCCAATGCCCGCGATGATCATCGGCAGCGAAAGCCACTGGCCCATCGAAAGGCCAAGCGCGAGCAGGCCGAGGAAGTCGTCGGGTTCGCGTGCGAACTCGACCGTGAAGCGCGCGAGACCATAGCCGATCAGGAACATCGCCGAAATCGCACCAACGGGGCGCGGCTTGCGCGAGAACAGGATCAGCACGATGAAGAGCGCAATGCCTTCCAGCGCGATTTCATAAAGCTCCGAAGGATGACGCGGCAGCAGATGGTACTGCGCGAACACGTCGCTCAGATGCCACTGCGCGGCCAGTTGCGGATGCGCGGTGAGCCACGCGGCGTCGTCGTTCGCGGCGCCCGGAAACAGCATCGCCCACGGCGAGTCGGGCGAGGTCACGCGGCCCCACAGCTCGCCGTTGATGAAGTTGCCGAGACGTCCGGCAGCGAGGCCGGTGGGCACCATCGGCGCGACGAAGTCCGTCACCTGGAGCCACGTGCGGCCGCGCTGCCACGCGAACAGGACCATCGCGAAAGTCACGCCGAGGAAGCCGCCGTGAAACGACATGCCGCCTTCCCACACCTTGAAGATGTCGAGCGGATGCGCGAAATACCAGCTCGCCTTGTAGAACAGCACATAGCCCAGGCGCCCGCCCAGGATCGTGCCGAGCACGCCGTAGAACAGCATGTCGTCGATGTCTTTCGCGGTCCAGCCTTGCGCGGCCACGAACGGCAGACGCAGGCGCAAGCGGCCGATCACGATCGCGAGGATGAAACCGACGAGATACATGAGGCCGTACCAGCGCACGGCGAGCGGCCCCAGATGAATGGCGACGGGGTCGAAGTTCGGGTGGATGAGCATCGTGGGATGAAGTCTTGTCGGCGATATCAGTTGAAATCGGGTTGCAAGCAGCAGCGCTGCGGTCCCCAAAGAGGGACAAGCGCATTGGACGTTTGCAAAGCGGCGAGGTTCGCCGCCAGCGTGTCGCGGCGTGACATTATCGCCGACGCGCGGGGGCGAGAACGAAAATGCGCGGGTGTCCGCGCGGCGAGTGTAACGGTGACAGATGAAGGCGCCGTGTGGACCCTGGCACCACGCGGGGGTTATGCCTGCGTCGCGCTAACGGTGGCCGCATGCGCGCGCACGATCTCGATGAACGCCGCGAGCACCGGGCTCACCTCGGCCGTGCGCCAGACGAGCCCCGTTTCGATCGCCGGCACGGCCCCGGCGAGCGGCCGGTAGCTCACGCCCGTGCGGCGCAGATGGCGCAGCGACTGCGGCACCAGCGCCACGCCCATGCCGGCGGAAACGAGGCTCACGATCGTCTGCATCTGGATCGCTTCCTGGCCGATGAGCGGCGTCAGGCCGGCCGCGCCGTAGCAGTCCATGATGGTGTCGTAGAACCCCGGGGCGAGATGGCGCGGGAAGACGACGAGGGGCACATCGGCGAGATCGCGCAGGCTGACGGGGTCGTCGTGCCAGTCGTCGGTGGCCGCCACGCCCAGGCGCGCCGAAAGTGCCGACGGCATGGCGACCACGAGCGGCTCGCGCGCGACCGGCAGCCAGGACAGCTGCGCCGCGTGGCGCGGCGGCAAAGGCGAGATCACGAGACCCGCGTCGATGCGCCCCGCCACCAGCTCTTCCACCTGCACGTCGCTCGTGGCCTCGGCGAGTTGCAAGCGCACGCGCGGATAGCGTGCGCCGAAGTCGCGCAGCAAGAGCGGCAGCAGGCCGTAATCGGCGGTCGAGACGAAGGCCAGCGCCAGCACGCCCGCCTCGCCGCGCGCGAGGCTCTGCGCGAGCGGGCGCAACGCTTCGGCCGAGGCCAGCAGGCGCCGCACCTCGGGCAGCAGGTCCGCGCCCACCGCTGTCAGTTCCACCGAGCGCCGGGTGCGCGCGAACAGCTCGACGCCCAGCGTCTCCTCCAGCGCGCGGATGGCCTGCGAGAGCGGCGGCTGCGTCATCGAAAGGCGCGCCGCCGCGCGGCCGAAATGCTGCTCTTCGGCAACGGCGACGAAATAGCGAAGCTGGCGCAGATCGGGGATCGTCGGACTCATCGGCATCGGCCTCGCATTGATATGTTTTCCGACTCAATAAGCCACGAATAATATATTGGACAGCGTTCTCGCGAAACCGCATGCTTGCCATCACATGCCGGCACGCAGGTAGGTCCGCAGGTACGTAAATCCGCACGCACAAGAACACCCAGCCCGGCATCCGAGACAAAGTCCACCGGAGGTCCCCATGCCCTACAACCGTCGTTCGAAGCACATCACGCAAGGCGTCGCCCGCTCGCCCAATCGTTCGATGTATTACGCGCTCGGCTACGAGAAAGCCGACTTCGACAAGCCGATGATCGGCATCGCCAACGGCCACTCGACCATCACGCCCTGCAACGCGGGCCTGCAGCGGCTGACCGACGCGGCCGTCGCCGCCGTCAGGCACGCCGACGCGAATCCGCAAACCTTCGGCACGCCCACGATCTCGGACGGCATGTCGATGGGCACCGAAGGCATGAAGTACTCGCTCGTCTCGCGCGAAGTCATCGCGGACTGCATCGAGACCTGCGTGCAGGGCCAATGGATGGACGGCGTGGTCGTGATCGGCGGCTGCGACAAGAACATGCCCGGCGGCATGATCGCGCTCGCGCGCATGAACGTGCCCGGCATCTACGTGTATGGCGGCACGATCCGCCCCGGCAACTGGAAGGGCAAGGCGCTCACCATCGTGTCGGCGTTCGAGGCCGTCGGCGAATTTACGGCCGGGCGCATGACCGAAGAGGATTTCGAAGGCGTCGAGAAGAACGCCTGCCCCTCCACGGGCTCGTGCGGCGGCATGTACACCGCGAACACGATGAGTTCGTCGTTCGAGGCGCTCGGGATGTCGCTCATGTACTCGTCGACGATGGCCAACCCCGACGAAGAGAAGGTCGACTCGGCCGCGGAATCGGCGCGCGTGCTCGTCGAAGCCGTGAAGCAGGATCTCAAGCCGCGCGACATCATCACGAAGAGGTCGATCGAAAACGCCGTCGCGCTGATCATGGCGACGGGCGGCTCGACCAACGCCGTGCTGCACTATCTTGCCATCGCGCACGCAGCGGAAGTCGACTGGACCATCGAAGACTTCGAGCGCATGCGCAAGAAAGTGCCCGTCATCTGCGATCTGAAGCCCTCGGGCAAGTACGTCGCGACCGATCTGCACAAGGCCGGCGGTATTCCGCAGGTGCTGAAAATCCTGCTCGATGCGGGTCTGCTGCATGGCGACTGCATGACGATCACGGGCAAGACCATCGCCGAAGAACTGA
>DATBXG010000118.1:0-7113 GCA_036514415.1 Paraburkholderia sp. | reverse complement strand
CGCGCGCTACCCGCGCCAGCAGCACGGTGTCATCCGCCTCATCACCGATTTTGCCGACTGCTTCAACACGCTCTGGCGCGACAAGCTCGGCCAGATCTCGCTCGCGGTCACGACGCTCTTCTGGGGCGCGGGCGCGACGCTGCAGTTCATCGTGCTCAAGTGGGCCGAAGTCTCGCTCGGCATGTCGCTTTCCGAAGGCGCCGTGCTGCAGGCCGTGGTGGCCGTGGGCGTCGCGGCCGGTGCCGTGATCGCGGCCGCGCGCATCCCGCTCAAGAAGTCGCTTTCGGTGCTGCCGGTCGGCATCATCATGGGCCTCGCCGTCATGCTCATGGCGTTCTACACGCGCCATCTCTTTCCGCCGCACTGGGGCCTGCACATCGGCCATATGCGCGTTCCCGGCTACCTGGTTTTCGCGTACATCTTCCTGATGTTCGTGGGCGGGCTGTCGGGCTTCTTCGTCGTGCCGATGAACGCGCTGCTCCAGCACCGTGGCCACGTGCTGCTCTCCGCCGGCCACTCCATCGCCGTGCAGAACTTCAACGAGAACCTTTCGGTGCTCGTCATGCTGTGCCTTTATGCCGTGCTCGTCTGGCTCGACGTGCCGGTGACCATCGTGATCGTGCTGTTCGGCACGTTCGTCTGCCTGATGATGTGGCTCGTGATGCGCCGCCATCAGGCGAATCAGCGCTCGTTCGACTCGGTCGCCCTGATCGGCGAAAATCACAGGCATTGATGAGTGTGCGCGACCGGATGCCATCCGGCCGTCGCGTCTCGCCGAACCGATCCTTCCTTGCGCACGCGCGGCGACTTGCCGCGCGCGACGCGCACCGACGCGCACCTGACGCTGCCATGACTTCACCGATATTCAACGTTCTCACGATCGCCGGCTCCGACTCGGGCGGCGGTGCGGGCATCCAGGCCGACCTCAAGGCGTTCTCCGCGCTCGGCGCCTACGGCGCGAGCGTCATCACGGCGTTGACTGCGCAGAACACGCGCGGCGTCACCGCGATCCACGCGCCCGACGCGGGCTTCGTCACCGCGCAGCTCGACGCGGTGTTCGACGACATCCGCATCGACGCCGTGAAGATCGGCATGCTCGCCAACGCGTCGATCGTGCGCGCCGTCGCCGATGCGCTGCGCCGCCACCAGCCGCCGCGCGTCGTGCTCGACACCGTGATGATCTCGAAGAGCAACCACGCGCTGCTCGCGCCGGAAGCGGTCGCCGCGCTGCGCGAGGACTTGTTGCCGCTCGCGGGCATCGTCACGCCGAATCTGCCGGAGGCCGCCGCGCTGCTCGGCGTGGCGCCCGCCGCCGACGAAGCCGCGATGGTCGAGCAAGGCGAAGCGCTGCGCGCGCTCGGTGCGCAGGCCGTGCTGATGAAGGGCGGCCATCTCGGCAGCGAGGACAGTCCCGACTGGCTCATCGAAGCCGGCGGCACGCTGCGTTTCGGCGGCCCGCGCGTGCCGGTCACGAACACGCACGGCACGGGCTGCACGCTCTCTTCCGCGATCACCGCATTGTGGCCGCAGCACGGCGCGCTCGCGCCGGCCGTTGGCGAAGCCAAGCAATATCTGACGGCGGCGCTGGAGGCCAGTGAGCGGCTCGACGTGGGCCATGGCGTCGGGCCGGTGCATCACTTCTGGCGCTGGTGGTGAGCGCGCGTTCGCGCGTCGGTTGACGCGCGGCTCATAGCCGTGAGAATGCGGCGGCGCGCGCGGGCCAGTCGTCGGGGACGATGAAGCCGCGCGACTGCTCGCGGTAGCCGCCCGCGCCGTCGGCCTCGAATGCCGCGACCAGCAAGGGGTCGTGTGGTCGGGTGAGCGCGGCGACCAAGGTGGCGGGATCAGCGGGAGGCGCGACTGCCGTGCTCGCGGCGACCGCGCTTTCTTCCCGGCCGCCCGGCGCACCCGCCAGCTTGCGCGGCGCCAGCCACGCAAGCCTCGGCAACACGCTCCAGCCAGCGGGCGCCTCGCGCTGCGCGAACGCCAGCCACGCCGAACGCGTCACCCACCAGCCGCGCCCATGATCCGCGGCAAGCTCGGGGGCGTCTTCCACGCGCGCCGGCGCCGCCTCGCCCGCCCGATAGAAGAGCCAGCCCTTCACGAACATCTGCGCGCGCCACGGACCGTCGTAACCGAGCGACGCGAACTCTTCGCGTGTAGTCAACCGGAGTTGATGGTCGCGCAGATGCGATAGCTTCAGATCGAAGCGGTCGCGCAGGTTCGGCCCGACGAATTCGGCGAGCGACGCAGGTTCGCCATTGCCCGGTCCCGCGTGCAGGTAGCACTTCACCGCCAGCTCCCAATGCAGGCGCTCGCCAGCGCGCGTGCGCACGAGAAAATCGCACTCGCCGAGCGTGAGTCCCGCACGCCGCAGCGGCACATTCTGCGCGACGAGCCGCGCTGCCGGTCCGTGCGCGAGGAACCAGCCCAGCAAGTTTTCGGCATAGCGGCCGAGACGGTTTGTCGGAGCAGCCGCGAGCGTGGCGTGCAAACGCGCCGGGTCGCGATCGAGCTGCGCGAGCCAGTCGAGCGTGGCGCGCACTTCATCGGCGTCGGCGAAGCACTGCGCCAGCGGAGCGAGCGGCGGTTGCGCGCGCAACAGATCGGCGCTGAAGAGCAGCCACGCGAGATCGCGCACGGCCGGGTCCGCGAGACCCAGGATGACGTTGCGCACCGGGAGCGTGGCGCACCCGTTTTCCCGCGCGGCTTCATGTTGCGGCCCGCTGTCGCCCCCGGCGCCACTCGCGCCGGAAGCGTCCACGGGCCGCGCGGCGCTCATCGCTCGTCGCCTGACGCGCCCCAGGTGTCGCGCGCGAGACAGAGGTCGGCCCAGGCCTTCGCCTTGTCGTGCAGGCTGCGCAGCAGATACGCGGGGTGATAGGTGACGATGACGGGCACGCCCTCGTACTCGTGAACGCGACCGCGCAGCGACGCAATGCTGCCGTCGGTCTTGAGCAGGCTTTGCGCCGCGAAGCGGCCGAGCGCGACGATGATCTTCGGCTTCACGAGCGCCACCTGACGCTGCAAATACGGCTCGCAGCGCGCGACCTCGTCGGGCTCCGGATTGCGGTTGCCCGGCGGCCGGCATTTGATGACGTTCGCGATATAGACGTTTTCGCCGCGCGCGAGCGAGAGCGCGTGCAGCATGTTGTCGAGCAGCTTGCCCGCCTGGCCGACGAAAGGCTCGCCGAGACGGTCCTCGTTCTCGCCGGGCGCCTCGCCGATCAGCATCCAGTCGGCCTCGCGATCGCCCACGCCGAACACGGTGTTGGTGCGCTTCTCGCACAGGCGGCATTGGGTGCACGACGCCACGCGTTCGGCGAGCGAGTCCCAGTCGAGCGTCGCAACCTCGCTGCGGGCAGCGCCGCTGGCGCGGGAGGGCGCGGTATCGTGCGGCGCGGCGGGCGCGGCCACCGAGTCGAACCAGCCGAAATCGTCTTCGGTGAGGGGCGGCGGTTCGTCGGAGGAAAGCGATGCGGGCCGCGCTAGTGGGGATTCCGGCTGGGCAACGCGCTCCACCTGTTCCGACCGCGCCGCTTCGGCCTGGCCGACACGTGTTTCGGCGGGCAGCGGCGTGACAACCGGACGCGCCGCCTGTGCGTGCGTCGGCTCGGTCTGCACCGTGCGGGCAGGCACCGATGCTGTGACCTCATCGCCGCGCACTGCGTGCTCCGCCACTACGCCCTGCACCCCTTTGCGCACCCAGCGCGGCGCGAGTCCAAGCTCTTCAAGCGCGATCTCATCGAGCGGCATCCGCGCCCTCCCCTGCAAAAGAAAAACGCATCACGAGTGCGTCCTCGCGGCTGTGATGCCGAGCCGGATAATAATTCTTGCGGCGGCCAATCGTGACGAAGCCGAATTGCTCGTACAGCCGGATCGCCCGGTGATTCGAAGGCCGCACTTCGAGCAGCAAGCCTTCGAGACCCTGCGAGTGCGCAATGCGCACCGCCTCGCGCAGCATGCCGAGCCCCGCGCCCGCGCCCTGCGCCTGGGGCGCGACGCACAGATTGAGCAGATGCATCTCGTCGACCACGGGCATCAGCACGCAATAGCCGATCAGCGTGCCGGTGACGTGCCGCATGCACAGGCCGTAGTAGCCGTTGCGCAGCGAGTCCTCGAAATTGCCTCGCGACCACGGAAACTCGTACGCCAGGCGCTCGACGACCGCGACCTCGTCCAGGTCGCTCTCGGTCATCGGCGACAGGTAGCGGTCGGTCATCAGCACACCGCTCATCGCGTGCCCTCGCCACCTTCGCGCTCTCCGCCTGCGCCGCCCGCACCACCGACACCACCATGGGCAGCGGCTTTTGCGGCAAGGCGCTCGGCCGTGGTCTGCGCGACCTTGTTGCGCACGTATTCGGGTGCGGCCTGATCGGCGGGTTGCGTGCGGCCCGCGCGGTACGCCCGCAGTGCCGCATGGGCGAGCGGCAGCGCATGCGGCAGCGCTTCGCCGTCGATCGTGCGCGCGGCGGCGGCGGCCGTGAGGCGCGCGCCGAACGCGGCGGCGGCGTTGCCCGCGAGCGTGAACGGTTCGTCGGGCGCGACGATGCGCTCAGGCGAGTCGAGCGATGCCGCCTGCAGCGTGCGCCAGTCGCTGGTCGCGGCGTCCCACGCGTAGTCGGCCCAGTAGGCTTCGTCCATGCGTGCGTCGAGCGCGGCCAGCACGCGCGTCGCCGCGGGATCGCGCAGCCGCGCGCTCTCGGCGCAGACGAGCAGCGTCCCCACCGGCACCACCGGGATATCGAGGCCGAACGCGAGGCCCTGGGCCACGCCCGTGGCGGTGCGCAGCCCGGTGAACGAGCCTGGGCCCGCGCCGAACGCGATCGCGTCGCAGTCGGCGAGCGTGAGCCCGGCTTCGTCGAACAGTTCGCCGATGGCGGGCAAGAGGCGCGTGCTGGAGACTGCCCCGGTGGCCTCGTGACGCACCCAGACGCTCACTTCGGAGCGCGATCCGGAGCGGGGCTCAATGCCGGTCGCCACGTCGGCGCCAGAGGAAACGCCTGTGGCTGAGGAGGAAGCCTCTGCGCCGCCAGCGGCGACGCGAAGCAGCGCGACCGAGCAATATTCGGTCGATGTATCGAGGGCAAGCAGCACGGTTTCAGTCATGAGCGCTATTGTAATGCCCCGCCCCCGCGCCGGCCCACGGCTCACGCCATAGGCGGCGTGCCGGCGCGCTCGCCGACGCGTTCCCGCTTTCGTGTGGAGGAATCGCTCCAGCCTTTTGGCGGTTCGCGCTGCTACCATCGGCGCGCTGACCTGAACCCACATGCGGAGGAAACAAGGATGAGCGACGTGAACGCGCAGTTCGCGCAAGCCCAGCAAGACGTGCAGCAACTCCCGGAGCGCCCCGGCAATCTGACGCTGCTGCGCCTCTATGCACTCTTCAAGCAGGCAACCGAAGGTGACGTGCACGGCGACAAGCCGGGCTTCACCGATATCGTCGGCAAGTACAAGTACGAAGCGTGGGCTGCGCTGCAAGGCACGGCGCAGGAAACGGCGAAGCAGCAGTACGTCGGACTCGTCGAGTCGCTCAAGAGCGGCGCAACGAGCTGAATCGGCGTCACGTCCTCAGCCGGTCATCGGCTGACGACACACCGGACGTGCCGTGCCGCAGCACGCCGTCCGGGTTATTACCGCTTGCGCTCCGCCCTGCCACGCATAGTTCTGGCGCGGCGCAACAAAACGAGATATAATCCGCGCTGCGTTGCTGCTCCGGTCGCCAGTTCGATCAGCGCAACGCCACGTAGCGTTAAGCTCCAATCCAGTTTAGAACCTGTCCCCTCCTGCCATGGCCCTGTTTTTCGGGCCGTCAATATCAGGCTGGCGGCTGGCCAATCCCGGCCTGAGCCGCACCCAAAACAGCTTCTAACGAAAAATCCGCCAATGTGGGCGGATTGCCCCCGTTTTTCGATTTGTTCGCACAATCCGACGACTTGGGTATGCCGATTGGCGCCGACGTTCTATTTCCTGTGTACCAAGGATTTTCATGACTTCGAGCAATACCCAAAGCCCCCTCGACGCGATCGCGAACGTTGCCCTCGGCCTCGACGCCGCTGACGCCGCCGCTTCCACCGAAGCCGCCGCGCAGGCCGCCGACACCCCCGATGGTTCGACGTTCGCGGCTCTCGGTCTGTCGCCGGAGATCGTCTCCGCGCTGATCGCAGCGGGCTACAAGGCGCCGACGCCCGTGCAGGAACGCGCCATTCCTGCCGCCATCGCCGGCCGCGACCTGCTGGTCTCGAGCCCGACCGGTTCGGGCAAGACCGCGGCGTTCATGCTGCCCGCCATCGAGCGCTTCGCGCAGCTCCAGAAGGCCCAGGCGGCCCAGCCGCGCGAGCCGCGTCCGCAAGGCGCGAACGGCCAGCAAGGCGATCGCCGCCAGCGCCGTCCGCAGCCGGTCGCGCGCCCCGGCCTCCTCGTCCTCACGCCCACGCGTGAGCTCGCCATGCAGGTGACCACGGCCGCCTCGACGTACGGCCAGCATCTGCGCCGTCTGCGCACGGTCAGCATTCTCGGCGGCGTGGCCTATGGCCAGCAGCTCATGCTGCTCGCGAAGAACCCCGAAATTCTCGTGGCGACGCCGGGCCGTCTGCTCGATCACCTCGAGCGCGGCCGCATCGACCTGTCCGAGCTCAAGATGCTCGTGCTCGACGAAGCCGACCGCATGCTCGACATGGGCTTCATCGACGACATCGACACGATCGTCGCCGCGACGCCGGAAACGCGCCAGACGATGCTGTTCTCGGCCACGCTCGACGGCAAGATCGCGTCGATCACCGGCCGCCTGCTGAAGGATCCGGAGCGTATCGAGATCGTACGCAAGGTCGAAGCGAACTCGAACATCGCGCAAACCGTGCACTACGTGGACGACCGCGATCACAAGGATCGTCTGCTCGACCACCTGCTGCGTGACTCGAGCCTCGACCAGGCCGTGGTGTTCACGGCCACGAAGATGGACGCCGACCAACTCGCCGGCAAGCTCGCCGACGCTGGCTTCGAAAGCGCCGCGCTGCACGGCGACCTGCCGCAAGGCGCGCGTAACCGCACGATCCGCGCGCTGCGCGAGCGTCGCGTGCGCGTGCTCGTCGCGACCGACGTCGCGGCGCGCGG
>DATBXG010000117.1:0-42319 GCA_036514415.1 Paraburkholderia sp. | reverse complement strand
CAGCAGCAGCCCTCGCCCGCGAATGTCGCCGATGCACTCGAAGCGCTCCATCAGGTCGAGCAAACCGCGCCTCAGGCGCTCGCCCATGATGTTTGCGCGCGCAACGAGTCCGTCGCGCTCGACCACGTCCAGCACCCGCAGGCCGACCGCTGCGGGCAGCGGATCGGAAACGTGCGTCGTGTAGAACAGGAAACCGCGCTCGTGCGCCGCCTCCTCGATCCGCGCGGACGTGACCACGGCCGCAAGCGGCAGGCCCGCGCCCAGCGTCTTCGAAAGCGTGAGCATGTCGGGCGTGACGCCGTCACGCTGGCACGCGAACATCGTCCCCGTGCGCCCGACGCCGGTTTGCGCCTCGTCGAGAATCAGCAGCATGCCGCGCGCTTCGCACTTGCGCTTGAGCGCCGCCATGTAGCCTTCCGGCAGTTCGATGATGCCGCCTGAGCTGAGAATCGGCTCGGCGATGAAGGCCGCGAGATTGCCGCTCGACTGGCGGTCGATGAGATCAAACGCATAATCCAGTTCTGCCAGGTAATCGTATTGCCCGTTGCGTTCGAAGCGCGGCCGGTACGTGAACGGCGCGGGAATCGCAAACGAGCCCACTGCCGCCGGGCCCACGCCCTTGCGGCCCGCGCTATAGGTCGCGGAAGCCGCGCCGCCGGTCATGCCGTGCCAGGACTGCGCAAAGCCCACGATTTCATATTTGCCGGTGACGAGCTTCGCCATGCGGATGGCGGCCTCGTTCGACTCCGCGCCGGTGCTCAGCAGGAGCGCCCGGTCGAGCCCGTCCGGCGTGATCCCGGCCAGCCGCGTCGCAAGATCGACCACGGGGCGCGAGAGCATGCCACTGAAGAGGTGGTCCAGCTTGCCCGCGTACTCATTGATGACCGAGACGATTTCGGGGTGGCTGTGGCCCAGCACCGCGCTCATCTGCCCCGAGGTGAAGTCGAGGATCGGGCGATCGTCCGCGTCGTAGACGAAGCTGCCCTGGGCGCGCTCGATGATCATCGGCTCGAAGGTCCCGCCGTAGCGGATGAGGTGCTGCCTGGCGTTGCGCCAGAAAAGTTCGTCGTCGTTGCGGGACACGGTGCTTCTCCTCGGCAGGTGGCGGGTTTTGCTTGCAGTCTAGCCGGCGCTCTGGTTTCATAGAATCGAATAGTTCTTATGCGAGCTAAAAGCGAGGCTAATATCTTGAGCCGTCCACTCGAAATCGATCTGCTCCGTTCGTTTGCCGTCATTGCGGAAGTGCGCTCGCTAAGCCGCGCGGCCGAGCGGGTTGGCCGCACCCAGTCGGCGCTGAGCCAGCAGATGAAGCGGCTGGAGGAAATCGTCGATCAGCCGCTCTTTCAGCGCACCGGCCGCGGCGTCGCCCTCACGAATCCCGGCGAGCGCCTGCTGATCCACGCGCAGCGCATGCTGCGGCTGCACGACGAGGCGATGGCCGACCTTTGCGGCAAGGGCTTGTCGGGCACCATTCGTTTCGGCTGCCCCGACGACTATGCCGCCGCATTCCTCCCCTCATTGCTGCGACAGTTTTCGAGCCAGCACCCGCATGCGCTCGTGGAGGTCGTTTGCGTTCCCACGCCGCGCCTCATCGAACAACTGGAGAAGCGCGCGGTGGACCTCGCCATGGTCTCGGTGGTGGACGAACCTGCCGGAGGCCGTCCGGACGACGAGATCATTCGCCGCGAGCAACTGGTCTGGATCGGCTCACCCGGGCTCGATTCCGCGCACTTCGACCCGTTGCCGCTGGCGCTTTCCGATCCGGACACGCTCGACCACATTGCGGCCTGCGAAGTCCTGGAGCACGCGGGCAGAGCCTACCGGGTCGCGTATGCGAGCAGCAGTCTCGCGGGTCTCACCGCGCTCGTGCGCTCGGGGCAGGCCTTCGCCGTCATGACGCAGACTGCCGTGCCGCCGGACCTGGCGATTCTCAATGGCGACCCCGCACTGCCCTCCTTGCCTGCCGTCGGCATTACGGTGAAATTCGGGCGCAAGCGGCCATCGCACCTCACGGCGGCGTTTGCGGAGCACATCCGGCTCATGCTGCCGATGTTGTGAGCGCAACCCGGGCAGCCGTTGGCCGATCCGCTAGAGCAGATCCAGGCCACGCTCCTTTTTCATGTACCGCTTCCACCGCGCCACGAGTTCGCCGCGACGCTGCCCGTGCCGCTCGTCGAGAAAGCTGGCTTCGATGATCCGGTCAGTCCTGAAGTGACGAAATGCCTGGCGCTCCTCGCACCAGGCCGCCAGCAGCCGGACCGTGTCGGCATAGCCAATGAGCACGGGCCACACGGTGCGCTCGCTTACGCGTCCGCGCTCGTCGCGGTAACGCATACGCAGTTTGCGTCCCGCGCGAATCCACTCCCGCAGCTGCGCGAAGTCCAGTCCGCCCGTGCTGGCTGGCGACGTGAGCGGCGGCGGCGCGCCGACCGTCGGCTCCGCAACGAAGGGACGCAGCTGTTCCGGAACCACCGTCGCGATCTTCGCGATTAGGTCGCGCGAGGCTCTCGCCAGCGCGGGATCGCCGCGCTCCGCCACCCATTGCGCGCCCAGCACGGCCGCTTCGAGTTCGTCCGGCGTGAGCATGAGCGGGGGCATGTCGTAGTGGCGATCGAGCACGTAGCCCAGCCCCGCCTCGCCGCGTATCGGAACCCGCTGGGCCATCAGATCGGCGACGTCGCGATACACCGTCCGCAAGGACACCTCCAGTTCCTCGGCCAGGCGGCTCGCGGTGACGGGGCGCTTCGAGCGCCGCAGGATCTGGATGATTTGGAAAAGTCGGTCGGATCGGCGCATGGCGCTGCGGTATTTGCTGGAGTCGCTGGATTCGTTCGATCCGCCGGGTTCGCTGCTGACAAAACGGTGGCAGCAGGCCTTCAGTAGGATGCGAACGCAGTTTAACCGACACCGCCACAACCGACGGAGGGCAAGATGGATTTCGTTTCCACCCGCATCATTACCGACGACGTCAAACGACTCGTTGAATTCTACGAAGCAATCGGACTTACCGCGACCTGGTACACAGACGAGTTCGCGGAGCTTTCAACGGCCTCCTCCGCACTGGCCATTGGCAGCAGGCGCACCATGGACATGTTCGGCGCGGGCGCCGCCATTGCCGGGCGCAATCAGTCCGTCATCATCGAGTTTCGCGTGCAGGATGTCGACGAGGCCTGCCGCAAGCTCGAAACAGTGGTCGCCCAGTTTGTGCAGCGCCCGACAACCCAGCCTTGGGGCAATCGCTCACTGCTCTTTCGCGATCCGGATGGCAACCTCGTCAATCTCTTCACGCCCGTGACGCCAGAAGCAATTCGAAAGTACACGCGCAGCTAGGGGCAAAGGTGTGGCCGGCGAGGCGCTTCACGCTCGACGCGCCTTCCGGCTTCACGGAGAATCACGCCATTGTTTCGCGGACGACAACGCCCCATGCCGACAAGCAGAAAAACGATCGCCACGTTGCTGGTCATCGCCCTGGCCGCGGGCAGCGCGGCTGCGCAAGAAGCACAGAGGCCGCCTGGGCCGGCCATGATGGTCCACTTCGATTACTACCCCAAGGACCGCCCGCAGATTCACGCGCTCGAACATCGGCTGGCAAGCGCGATCAAACGTGCGGACGCCGGCGAACTCGGCGAAACTGAAATTCACATCGATGGCAACGACGGCTACCTGTTTAATAGCCGGCGTCGCATTAGAAATAACTCTTGGAATCCCAGCAGCATTTGGCTTCAGCTTCATCTAATACGATCAGTATTAGATGAAGCTTCGAATTTGTTTGATTTTGGTGCCGTGAACCCGCATCGCCCAACTAGTCATTTCAGGGCGTTCCACCAGTTTCGTTTCTCACCCACTTTCAACCGACCGCCAGAATGAACTAGCCGGATTCGGCAAATCGCTTGCCGGGTGGCGCTTTGGTGGATGTCCATTGCGTGTCAACTACCCGGTGCAACGGTTTCATCTCCTTACGGTTGGGTTGCCATGACATGACGAGATAGAGCGTGCTGCGTGTGACATTGGGGCGGAATTTTCTGTGTCCGCGGGACTGAGGGAATAGAGTGTCGCCGGTCCACTCCAGACCCACAGTATCGTGAGATATCGGCCCGCGCACTGCCCCCCCTTCCGCAACCGGGAAGTTTCAGGAGTCAGACAGACTGCCGCCGCGCTGGAGCGGTCCAATGCCTGGACGTTCAGTTCGTCCCGGTTAGCGGCGATGTTGCGCGTGCCGCGTAGCGCCCCCGGCAACGAACTTGCAGGGCAAACGGCGGAGCAGCCGTTCAGCCACTACTGAGCAGTCGATGCTCCAGCGTGCCGTTGCGCGACGATCTGCTCAACCGCCTCCGCGTTCTCGGGGTAGCGGTACCCGTCATCGAGGTGATAACCAGCGGCAACCCATTCGTTCATTTCAGCGACCACCTCGGCGCGCGTTTTGGGTGCCGATGGGTCATTCGTTTGCGATGAGACTTGTGCAAATGCGGGGGCCACAGAGAAAGCGCCAAGGAGCAAACCGAGGGCAAGGCGGGACGAGGTGCTCATGATTCGAGCCTCCAGCGAAGATAGTGCTTCAATTTTAGGCGCCGGGCCGTTGCATGCCCAGGGGAGCTGGCGGCACACTCGATTCGGCCCCTGCAACCTGGCTTCGGCGCCCGTATGGCCAGCAAGCCCGGTTGTTCAGACTATCTGCCACTCCAGGACCTTGAAATAGACCGTAGGCAAGATTTAAGTCTTCTGTAAAGCTCTGTAGAATCGCGGGGCCATGAACCGCCTTTGGATGGCCACTGCAGCACACATCGCGGGACGCAACTTGTTCGTACTGCGCGGTATTTGCTTACACCATTTAGTCGGCGATACCGCTGCTTCTCGCTGGTTACTATCTTTCCCGGCCAGCGGCGCCCGTTATCCGACAACGCCCGATTTTTCGTGATCGCCTGGCCTACGCACGCCAGTAACCTGACGAGGCGCGCCCGTGCACACCACACGAAGCACACCATGACTTACCGCATTTCCCAGGACGTCGGGCAATCAGGCCAGCGGGCTGACTTCTGCCTCGTCGAATCGCTTCGCCCGATAGACAACGATCGAGACGATCCAGCTGAGCGCGAAAATGCCGATGATGATGTAGCCCAGCACGCCAAAATTGTCGTTCAGAGAGCCGACTGCGTCCCACAGAGGCCCTTTCAGGCCGAGCTGGTCGGCAAGGAGTCCGAGTGCCTCGATGCCGCCGATCACCACCGCGACCACGATCGAGACCAGCGTGATCGTCATGTTGTAGTAAATCTTGCGCAGGGGCTTCTGGTAAGCCCAGCCATAGGCGCCCAGCATCAAATGGCCGTCGAGCGTGTCGATGAGCGACATGCCCGCACTGAAAAGGACGGGGAAGACCATGATGGCCCACGGCGAGAGCCCTTTCGCGGCCTGGGTCGCCGCGATGCCGAGCAGGCTGATTTCCGTTGCCGTATCGAAGCCGAGGCCGAACAGAAAGCCGATTGGATACATGTGCCAGCTGCGCGTGACGAGGCGAAAGAGCGGGCGAAAAAGCCGTGCGATAAAGCCACGATTGGCCAGCAGCATGTCGAAGTCGTCGTCGGCATGCTTGCCACCGCCGCGCACATGTTTCCATGCGCGCCAGATACCGCGCAGGATCAGAAAATTCATGATCGCAAGCGCGAACAGGAAGAATGACGATACCAGCGTGCCGATCACCCCACCTACTTCCTTGAAGTTATCAAAACGGCCCTGAATCGCGGTGGTTGCAAGCGCAACGGCCACCGACGCCAGCATGACGACGGTCGAGTGACCGAGCGAGAAGAAAAGGCCTACGGCAACGGGGCGCTTTTTCTCCTGCATGAGCTTGCGCGTAACGTTGTCGATTGCGGCGATGTGATCGGCGTCCACGGCGTGACGCAGGCCAAATCCATACGCGAGGAGAGCCGTGCCGAGCAGCACGGGATAAGCGTGGAAGGCGAGTAGCGCCCACACCCAGGCAAGTACGTTAATGGCAACCAGGACGCCATAGATGCCAAATAATTTATTTCGGACCCGCGAGCTAGAGTCGTTGAAGATCTGGATCAGATGAGCAAGCATCAGGAACTCCCGGGAATAACGCGTCCCGCAAGGATCGAGAAGATAACGCCGCGAGGTCTGACTTCGGTTGCAAGCAACGAAAGCTGCTTACCGCTCCGATACAGTGGCGCGACCGCGCCGGATTCACACCGGCTTCCCGCGGCGTCGCGGATTCAGGCATAGCCAGCACGCCTTATACAACGCCATTTCCCGATTGTCGACAACACGACGCCGACGCCGCCCTGCCGCTGTGCCGTAAGCTCCCCGCGCTGGAGAACGTCCTCCAGCGGTCGAACAGCGGCTCAAAAAACACCCCAAAGGCTGGATCGGTGTCCAACTTTTGGGGTGCAGTTCACTAAAGTGCGCTCATTTTCTGTCTCTCGACTCAGCGCTCGGCTTGCTGCTGCGTGAGGTACTTGTCGAGCGCGTCCATTGTTCCGCCCCAACCTTGAGACATACTGGCGTGCGACGCGTCGAAGATGGCTTCCTCGGCTTCACTGGCGTCCAGCGCGCGCCACTCGAGGTACATTAACGTGCCACCCTCGACTTCGCTGAGCGTCGTCGTCGATAGCGTATAAAGCGGCCATTGCGCGGACATCGGATGTCGCGTCGCGCCGCCTTCGGGATCACTAAACTGCACGACGACGACAATGCGCTCTGGGGGCGTCAATTCGCGGAACGTCCACTTGCCCCACATTGCGGGAGCATCGGGCACGCCGCGCGGCTTCATCGCGTAGTGAAAGACGCCACCGACACGCGCGTCCACTGTGCAGTGGGACATTTCCATCCCGGGTGGGCTCATCCACGTGCTCAAATGCTCAGCTTCAGTCAGCGCGGCGTAGACGAGTTCGCGCGGCGCAGCGAAGCGGCGCTCGATCACGAAGGGAGCGGAAAGTTTGTCAGTCATGGTGGCGAGTCTTCCTGGTTCGGGTTGAGGAAACTTTGGACGTGGTTTTCGACGCAGTCTTTTCGTGGGAGCCCTTGACAGGCTTCTGTTGCAGTTGCTGCAGGTAGCTTTCGAGCTGGTCGAGACGCTGTTCCCACAGGGCGCGATACTGCAGTGCCCAGTCGGCGGCCTGCTTGAGCGGCGCAGGCGCGATGCGACACGGGCGAAACTGGCGGTCGCGCCCTTGAGTGATGAGGCCGGCCTTTGCGAGAACGCGCAGGTGCTTGCTGATGGCCGGCGCGCTCATATCGAAAGGGCCGGCCAGATCGCCAACCGTGGCTTCGCCTTGCGCCAGCCTGGCGAGGATGGCGCGTCGCGTCGGGTCAGCCAGCGCGGCAAATGTGACGCTGAGATGGTCCGCTTCCAATTATTTTTCCAATTGGTTAATTAGCTGATAGGTTAATCATGGTTCAAACCAGATCCGCTTGTCAAGCTATCCGCGCAGTCCCGGCAAGTTCCACATGCAACGGCACCGCCGCGCAGGAACGCGCGGCGGTCCGTGCTGCACGCAAACGCCAAATGTGCCTGCTGGAGGACGGTGATCAGAAAGGCGAGAAGCCCTTTCCGCCGTTGCCGACATCATCCTTGCCCTGACCTTGGTAATCACGGTGATCCTGATCGAAGTCGAACAGATCGAACAGATCGCCAATCGCCGGCGAGTTGACCGGTACGTAGGGGTTGTCGCTCAACTGGATCGGGTTCGGCAGGTTGTCGCGACTGCGTCGAGTGATCGTCGGCAGGCCCCAGTTGCGCTCGATGAATTTGACTAGCGACGCGTGGTCCGAATAGCCGTGCGCAACATGCCCTCCGCGCGAATACTGCGATACGGCGATCAACGGAATGCGCGACCCATCGCCAAAGAAGTCGAGGGGCTGGACGTATCCCGAGTCGTAATAGCCGCCGCCTTCGTCGGTGGTAATGAAGATCGCCGTGGTGGCCCAAAGCTGCGGATCACGCTTCACAGCGTCGATCAGTTTATCGACGAAGGCCTCGTACAGCCCAAACTTCGACGATGTCGGATGCCCGTCAAGAAGGCCGCCCGGCTTTACGATCGACACGGCAGGCAGATTGCCGGCACTGATATCCGCATACAAGTCCGGCAGGTCGGCGAGGTGTGTTTCCCGGACCTGCTGGTTCGTCATGATCGACGTCTCATACAGGAAAGGGTTGCAGATGTTGCAATAGACGCTCTTCGGGTCTTTGTTGACGAAGGTGGTCCAGCCCTCGCCGTAGTACTTCCATGGGATCTTACGCTCAAGCAACGTGTCTCCGATCGTGCGCACCGGTGATGGAGGGATCGTGAAAGCGTTTAGTACCCTGTCGAGCACCGTGCCGTCGCCGTTGTAGCCCGGGTTGTAGTTGTTGAGCAGGTAGTAGTGTTTCGCCTCGCAGTTCGGCTTCGGGTGGTATGGCAGCGATTTCAGGTACTGGACGATTGGCCCGACCCCCGCCTGGGTTGGATCCGAACAGTCGCTATAGCTACCGCCCGAGTAGCCGTCCTGCGTGTACCAGTTGTTGGTGCCCGTCATCGGGTTCGGGTTTTCGATCTGGTTCGACGAGGGCGTAGCCACATGGCCGTTGCCGTCGGTGTAGTAGTAGGCGTCGGCGGCGCCGATCATGATGCTATTGGCACCCGTGCCGCCCATCACCGGCTGGTGATAGTTGTCGCTCATCGCATATTGCTTCGCGAGTTGGGTGAAGAACGGCATGTCGCCATTGTTCACGTTGTAGATGCCGAGCGCGTTCGAGCCTTCCCCGGTTGTCTGGTCGGTGAACGGCGTCGGCGGGGCGGCACCGTTCTTGCTCGCGCCAACGGTGGTTTCCACCCACACGAACAGGTCGGCGAGACAACCGCTCGGATTGGTGCGACTCTTGTGCGCGATATCACAGTCAGCCTGCTGCCACGCCTGATAGAAACGGTGAACCGGCCCACCCATATACGCGTCATACAACGGAGGCTGTAACAGGTATGGGCCGTTAAGCAAACTGTTGGCGTTGGCCACGCGGGTGTCCACCACACCCATTGGCAGACCGGACGCACCCGTGAGCAACTTGTCGATGTCAGATGCCTCGAGCGCCCCGCCCTCGGCCTGCGCGGCCGCATCGTGTGTCGCGAAAGGCGGCGGCGTCGCCGTGTCGCCAGGCGCGGTGTGCGTGCCGCCGGTGTTCGGTGCGGGCAGCGTGCTATAGGGTGTCTTGCTGGTCGACGGTGCAAGCGAGAATTCCGCCGGTCCGATCAACTGCGCCTCGTATTGCTGCGCCTTCTTGAAGTTCGGACCGGGCGAGCCATCGGCATTCACGATGCCCTGCGAGAGCAGGTTCCAGACCGTCTCGCCGTGCTTTGGCTGGTATGTGCCGAATACGTGATCGAATGTCCGGTTTTCGCCGACGATAATGATCACGTGCTTGATGGGCGTTGCCGTTGCGGATCCGGGGGGGTCGCCTGCTGCCGTAACGCTGGCAGGTAACGTCGCGAATGCAAGCGCCGCCGCGCCGGCGCACGCGGCGATTGATGCCCTTACCCAGGACACGTGGCACCGTTGTGACAATTTCTTCATTTCCATTGCTCATCTCCTTACCGTTGGTTACAACCTTAGGGAGCGTAGAAACGGAGTATGAAGTTCGCGAGACGACGACGTTACGCGCGCGTTATGGTTGTGTGTCAGTGGAAGGCCGCAACTGCTTGCGATGCCTGGGCTGTCACCCGTCGGGGGCTTCAATCCACATCACGAAGACACGTGTGCATGGCCGGCTGCCTGCAAAGCGAGCGATTGCCCGGCCATGGACGACCGCAGTGCTGCGCCACTCTTCGTAGCAACGCCCTGAGTGACTCATTTTGGACTGCAAACGGATAATCGAAAAACATCTTCAACAGCTGAAGTTGGTCGACCGTCGCCCGATGCGGTCGGCTGAAACCGACTGTGGATTCAACCGGCCACTGGGCTGGCACGCCGTCAACGAGCGCGTCCAAGTGCGACGCTGTCAGAACGGCAGCCTGGATCCAAACGAGTGCAGGTTACTACACTGAGGGTCATTGACGTTGTGGCGGCTTGAGATCGCGGAGACAGAATAGGGCATAGAATCCAGCAGTAATGCGGCTCCCGCAGTCATTCGGCGTCAAGGGCCCGAATCCCGACATCGATGGTGCATTTGCGGCAATGCTGAATGAGCATGCCGGCGCAGTGCTGGTACGGGAAGAGCCCATCACGGTCGTGCACAGGAAGCGGATTGCCGAACTGGCCAATGCGGATCGACTTCCGTCGATGTTTGCTCGCGATTGGGTGGATGCTGGTGGCTTGATGGCATATGGAACGAGCGTAGTCGAGGCTGTGCGGCGTATGGCGGGGTTTGTGGACAGGATACTGAAAGGCGCGAGTGTCGGCGACTTGCCTGTCGAAACGGTGACGCGGCAAGAGCTGGTATTGAACGTTAAGACGGCACGTGAGATTGATTTGAATTTCCCGCCGAATCTGCTTAAACGCGCGAACACGATTGTTCGATAGGCTAAATCGGATCTCATCAGCTTCAAACGACTTCACATCAGGAGTTGCGCTCTCCACCCTCGACATGAAGCTTTTCCCTGCAGGGACCATTCGCTGACCGCGTAACGCAGAGACATGTGGATAACCACTTCGGTCGAAATTCTCGCGTTGAGCATCGGGCGGATTTCGGGGTGGATCGGCCGTTCGAGCGCCTCGCTCCATGCAGAAGGTATAGCCTCTTGAGTCATTCACCGATAACGACGAACCTAAACGAAGACCGGACTTATGGGTCTATCGTCTTTTGCTGAAAGGGAGCATGAATGTGAGTGGTGCGAGCGTCAAAATCTGCGCGATCCTGGTTATGGTCCCCATGAGTTGTGGCTCGATCCAGGCTGGCGCGCACACGGATGAGAACACGGGTGCTGGCGCGACAGCGCATCGGGTGGCGTACTCGACGTCGCCGCTTCAGAACAGGCCGGATAGTGCCGTGAGTCGTGACGTCCGCAGCGCCCTTAGGCGGACACCGAGCCTGGATGCTTCAGGGATTTCAGTCAGGGCGCGCCTCGGCGTCGTGACGCTCACGGGATGGGTGCCTGAGCGCAGGCAGATCGCGCTCGCCGGCAACACGGCAAGATCGGTGCGCGGAGTCAGGTCGGTGACGAATCAGTTGATCTTGCGGAACAGCCGTTAGCCAGCGATTCGAGTAAATGAAGTGAGTACATCACGGGTAGGCCACGCGATGAACGCCACATAGCTTCAGCGACCGGCAGGCGCCTGGCGTCTGCAAAAGACAAGCCTTAGGACGGCGTCGCCAAGCGACCGCAGCGTTCCTGCCGTTCGGGCGCACGCAGGTTGTAGTGTGTTGCATCGACCGGTTGAATCCGCCGCCGACCTGTGCCGCTAGCACAACTGCCACGATGATGCGCGCAACGTCCCGTTGCCGCCTCTCTATAGCCCGACGCCGTATTGGGGTTGCAGATGCCTACTTATCGCTGCTCTTGCCACCGACGCCGACCTTGCCGCGCCCGACCTTGAGATGAGGCACACAGGGGCGCAGCCTCCTCCTGGAGCCGGCCGTCAACGTAACGTGTTCCGCAGGGTAGCGGGTTGTCCTGTGCGGCGCGGCCTGATAGGCGGGATGGCCCGGATCAATGCGCTTGATAGCCGACATAGCTGGAAACCTCCTCAAAGGATTCTATGCCGAAGCGGCACGGCGGTTATGCGGCTTTCCTGAATATGCTGTGGTCAAACCTGCGACCAGACGGTCAGCAAACCAGGCGTGCGCCTGGAGATCGGCCAGATTTCGGGGACATGTTCGATGGCCCTCCTGGCCCAGTAGGTTCGGGCTTCTATCCCTTGTAGCATGAACGCGAACTGGCTTGTTGAGGATAGCGACGTACCGGCTGAACGGAAATTGCCTCTACTCAGACTTTCCAGCCCGAGTCCTGCAACCGCCCCATACACCATCCAGCAAGACTTGCGGAATGGTGTGAAGTGAAAGCTTGACCATGACTGAAAGCCGTCGTTAGCAAATTGAAGGTCATTCGGGAACAACAAGGCGCAAACGTTTCCCAATGTCACTAAGTACGGTTTTAGAATGAATACCAGAGAGTGAAACGCGTTGAAACGCCACGAGCCCGTCGTCGGCTCTATGTTCTTCAAGGAAAACTGCCATTCAGATTTTCCCTCGATGAATGCGTAAAAAAACGCGCAAAATTCCCGGTGTACGCTACGGATTGCCGGTCAGCGGGAGTCCGCGAGTTGCGTCACCCTCTACGGACTCAATCGGCCTGATCATTGTTAGACCGTCATCTCGGCAAGCACCCATTCCGCTGCCCGCGCGGTGATATCGGACAAGTCTTTCGCTGCGAGCTTTCCGTCCAATGCAGGCAGTGTTTCGAAGTCCGCTCCCAGGCCCGACTCGACCATTTCGGCGAGCACCAGCAAACTGCCAAGTGTTCCACATCGAAGAACGACGGCATCGCGAACCTCCGGGGCAACGGCGAGTTGTTCCATGAGGTCATGCGCACTCATGCCTAACATGGAGTGCATGAGGGAGAAGATTCCCACCTGGTAGGCCCGGTCCGAGAGGTCCGTATCACACGTCCGCACCAAACCCGCCGCCAGCTCGAGAAACCGTGCGCGCGTGGCGACGAGCTGGAAAAGCGGATTGGATCGCAATGGTACGTTACTCACGCCAGCATAAAGCAGCAGTTGGACCCAACGCACCAGCGAACGCGTTCCAACGCGAAGAATTGCTTCGCCGATCGTCGAGACCGGCTTCGCCGCACTGAAGAGACCGCTACTGGCGAGCTTCATCAGATGCATCAATAGCGGCGGATTGCGTTTGATGAACGGCTCGATCATTTCGACCGGTGCATCGGACGACAGCGCGCCCGCGAGGTCCATCAGATCGCTTAGCGCGAAAGTGAGCTTTCGCTGGCTCAGCATTTCAGGGTGTGCAAAAAAGTACCCCTGGAACATGTCGACGCCGAGTGCATGGAGTTCGCGATACGCGTTCGCCGTCTCGACCTTCTCTGCTAGCACCCGCGCGCCTGCCTGGTGGGCCGTCTTGATGAGCTGTGGCAGGTTTCGCGAGTCGACGCGCGGATAATCGATCTTTACCACCTCAACGAACTCGAGGATGCTCGCGGGCATCTGCTCGACGGTACTTACATCATCAAGCGCGAGCCCGAATCCCGCGCAACGCAGTCGTTCGCACTGGGATTTGAGTATTTCGTCGCGAGGAATTGTCTCGAGAATCTCGAAGACGAATTTTTCCGGCGATAGCAAACCGAGCACGTCGTCCGCCAGCAACTCCTTGCCGACGTTGACAAAGCCCCGCTGATCGCCGAGGACCTTCTGGACGCCGAATTCGCCGATCGCATTGACGATGACCTGCCCCGTGGCAGCTGTATCATCGATGAAGTTCGCCGCGTTTGCCTCCCCGCGCCGGAAAAGCAACTCGTAAGCAACAAGTTCGCCCGCTCGATCCACAATCGGTTGACGACCGATGTAGGCGGCAACCTGCGCGTTCATGGATTCACCGTCATAGGTTGATGAATCAAATAAAAAGTAGCGAGCTGGCCATGATACTCGCGAAATGTGGTTTACAACGCCACTTTATTGCAAAAGGTGTGCCAAACGTTTGCGCTCTGCCTGGTCGGCTATCACGAATGCATGCGGTCCGGCCTGGTAATTGTCGATGTAATAATTCAGCGCACTGCAGAATAAAAACGCGCCCTGGACTAAGCTTCAATACACCAGCTGAACGATTCCACCAATCCGTTGCATCGACCGGTTGAATCCGCTACCAGGAGCGGCCCACCAACAGAGTGTGCGCCCCCCTCTGCGGTCAAACGGTCACGTCGACGGCGGTCGTATATATGCCACTGTGTGCTTGCGCGCCCGCGCGATCTCCAGGGTCTCCTGGTGAAATCTCGCGAGCGACTGGCGGTGCGTGACACTGACAATCGCGCTGGTCGGCAGTCGTTCGATCAGCAGACGATACAGATGCGCTTCGTTCTCACTGTCTAGCGCGCTCGTTGCTTCATCGAGGAACACGTAGTTGGGCTTGTGCATGAGCACGCGGGCGGCCGCGAGCCACTGCTGTTCGCCGGGAGAAAGAATGCGCCACCAATAGTTGGACTCATGCAATCGCTCGACATGGTCTGCGAGCCGACACAGACGCAGCGCCTCGCGGCATGCTTCGTCGCTGAAGCTGGCGCTTGCTGAGGGGTAGGTAAGCACAGTCTTCAAGGTGCCAGCCGGCAGGTAGCTCTGCTGCGGGATGAACATCATGCGCGCGTTCACAGGTGCGTCGATCGAACCGTTTCCGAATGGCCAGAGACCAGCGAGCGAGCGCAAGAAGGTGCTTTTTCCCGAGCCGGACGGCCCGCGCACGAGCCAGCGAGAACCGGGCTTGATAGCAATGTCACGCACGCTGGCGAGCGTCTCGCCGTTGGGCAGCGCAAGCGTGAGATTGTGCGTGGCGAGCTTGCTCTCGTCGACGTAGTGCAGGTTGATGCCGCTATGCTCGGTTGCGGGCGACACGGATTCCTTCAGATGAGGTTGCTGCATGACGCGCTTGAACTCGCGCAGACGGTTTGCCGTTGCGCGCCATTGGGCGAACGTGTCGTAATTGTTGATGAACCACGAAAGCGATTCGCTAACTGAACCGAATGCGTCGGAGATTTGCATCAGTGTGCCGAAACTGAACAAACCTGCGAAATAGCGTGGCGATGCCACGACGATCGGAAAGATGTCGGCGATCTGGCCGTAGAAATTGAGCACGACGCTGTAGCGCCGCGTGTACTTCATCACGCGCCACCAGTTGTCACGGATCCGGCTGAACAGGTCCCGGGCGGTCAATTCCTCGGCCCGCATACCGTCGTAGAAAGCAATCTGCTCGGCATTTTCGCGCACTCGGATCAGGCCGAAGCGGAAATCCGCCTCGACGCGCTGCAACTGGTAGTTGATCGACACCAGCGGATGACCGACCTTGTTTGTCACAAGTGACCCGGCAATCGCATAGATGATGGCTGCCCAGAGCATGTAGCCTGGAATCTGGACGGGCGTGCCACCAATCATGACCGCCAGCGCGCCCCCCGTGCTCCACAGGACGGTCGAGAACCAGACGAGTGTCTCGAGCGTCGAGAGCAGGTCGAGTGTGAGCGAAAGCGTGGTGGTGGCGAACGAGTCGAGGTCGACGGCGATCCGCTGATCAGGATTGTCGGCGAGGCGGTCGCGCTCGATGCGGTAGAAGGTTCCGTCGCCCAGCCATTCCTGCAGATAGCGCGTGGTCAGCCACTGGCGCCAGCGGAAGCCAAGCATCTGGCGGAGATAGCGGTTGTAGACGGAAATCGCGACGAACGTAAAGGCGAGCGCGCTAAAAACCAGCATCAGCTGCGGGAATTCGCGCACGTTCCTGCCTTCCAGAGCGTTGTAGAAGTCGCGGTTCCACGTGTTCAACCTGGCGTTGATGCCGACCAGAATCAGGTCCATGGCTATGATCGTCATCAGCAGGGCCCACGCGGTTCTGCGCTCCTCGGAGACCCAGTACGGCTTGATCAGGCTCCAGGCTGAGATACTGTCTGGTTGCCGGGTTGCTGGGCTTGAAGATGGATTGCTCATGAGCGCCCCTCAACGCACAGTCAATGCGGACCGAGTGCAGGGGGATTCCCGGATTCTGGCGTGCATGGCGTTCTAGCGACAGCGTTTGCGAGCGCACTTTCGAACCCGGTCAGGTGCATCCGGCGGTATGAATTGATTGTAGGGTGCAACCAGTCCGGCCGCCCATGTCGCTCGTCGTGCCGACGGTCCGTCTTTAGCCGGCTGGCGCCTCAGGCGTCCGGGCGAGACCGAGCCGCAAAACGCAGGCAGCCGTTCTGGTAACGGAAAGTCCCACGTGGTGACGAGAAACGGTTCATAGTTTCACTTCGTCTCAAGTCCGATTTCAGCGGAAGCAGGCTCGTGCCATTGCTATCCGGGATGCCATCTATTTTCGTCCGCCATCGTTTCTCTCCAGTCGGGGCACCGCGTCCTTATGTCGAGCATGACCACAAATGCGATGAGTCGCCGCCACCTGCTGACACTGATCGGCAAGAACCTTGGCGCGGCCGCCATGATGCAAGGCATGGGTACGCTCGGGTTCGCCGCTGCCTCGACCTACGCAGGGCCGGTCAGACTCGAGGGCGCACCCAGAGGAACCCGAATTCTCGTGCTCGGCGCGGGTATGGCTGGCCTCGTCGCGGCCTTCGAATTGAGGAACGCGGGCTATCACGTGCAGGTGCTCGAGTACAACGACCGCGCGGGTGGACGAGCCTGGACTGTCAGGGGCGGCGATCGTTATACAGAACTCGGCGGTGCCACCCAGGACTGTGATTTCGCTAACGGGCTTTATCTGAACCCGGGGCCATGGCGCATTCCGTATCACCACCAGGGCGTACTTGATTACGCAAAACGCCTGAAGGTGCCGCTCGAACCGTTCATCCAGGTGAATTACAACGCGTACCTGCATTCGACGGAAGCTTTTGGTGGCAAGCCGCAACGATACCGGGCGGTGCAGACCGACTATCAAGGCTATATCGCCGAGTTGCTTTCCAAAGCAATCCGCAAAGACGCACTCGATGATGCGTTGTCAGCCGAAGATGCGCATCTGCTGCTCGACTCCCTGCGCGAATGGGGTGCGCTCGATCGGGATGGCCACTATCAGGCGGGCCGCCGGAGCAGTGAACGTCGCGGTTTCTCGACCGCGCCCGGCGGCGGACTGGAGCCCCAGGCCGTGCCGTCGGACCTGCTCCCGCGCAACCCCTTGCTTGCATCGCGTTTGTGGCAATGGCTCTCGTCTGGCAACGAGCAGGACTTCCAGAGCACCATTTTCCAGCCCGTCGGCGGCATGGACAGGATTGCCCGTGCGCTTCATTCGCAGGTCGCAAACGCCGTAGTGTTCAACGCCAAAGTCACGGCTATCCTGCAGGACGAGCAAGGTGTCACAGTGCGCTATACCGATACGACCACCCGGACCGAACGGAGCGCGCACGCGGATTGGGTGGTATGCACCATCCCGCTCTCGATTCTCAGTCAGATCGACATTGCGGTCGGGCCAGCCATGCGCGCCGCGATCGATGCCGTGCCCTACGAGACATCGGTGAAAATCGGCTTGCAGTTCGGACGGCGATTCTGGGAGGAAGACGAACAGATCTACGGCGGCATCACGTATACCGACCTGCCAATCTCGACGATCGGCTATCCGGCGACGGGTTACGGATCAAGCGGTCCTGCGGTGCTGCTCGGCGCCTACATGTGGGGGCCCGCCAGCTATGAAATGGGTGCGCTGCCCCCTGCCGAGCGGATCGCAGTGGCATTGAGTCAGGGCAGCCAGATTCATCCGCAGTACGCGCGCGAGTACCAGAACGGCTTCGCGATGAGCTGGAGCCGGTCACCGTTCACGAATGGCTGCTTTGCCGCATGGACGGGTGCGTTGAGAAAAGCGCACTACGCGAATCTCTGCCAGATCGACGGACGGGTCGTCCTTGCCGGAGAGCACGCTTCGCATATCCCGGCCTGGCAGGAAGGCGCCGTGCTGTCGTCACTGGATGCGATCACCCGGTTGCATCGGAGAATCATCAATGGATAGCCCCAGGCTGATTATCGGCGTGATGCTGATGGCCTTGCTGACAGGCGGTGCGACGGTGTCGGCTCAAGTCGTGGCACAGGACGCAGCCCGCACTTTCACGATTTCGCCGGGCGACCGCTTCACCGAAAAAAGCGGCGAAGCGCTTTATAACGCTAGCTGCGCGGGATGCCATATGCCGGATGGAAGCGGCGCACAGGGTGCGGGGCACTACCCGGCGCTCGCTGACAACCCGGCACTCGAGGCGGCACCCTACGTCATCGTCAACGTACTGCACGGCAGAAAGGGGATGCCATCGTTTGGCGACGCGATGGATGACGATCAGGTTGCTGCTGTCGTCAACTACACGAGAACCCATTTCGGCAATCGATTTGCCGAAAGTGTCACGCCGGGCCAGGTTGGAAGTTTGCGCTGAGCTCACGTGGCGTGGTTGTCGAGCACGGAGCCATATGCCTTGCGACACAGGGCTTTGGCGGCCTGCGCCAGCGGCTTGTCGGGATTGATTTCGAAATAGTCCGTCTCGCCTTCCCAATCTTTGACGAGTTTGCCGTGAAGCCATTTGGAGTCCGAAGTCTCTTTGTACTGCCAGCTCTCACAATCGAAGATCAAGTGTATGGAGCGTTCGTCATAGGTAACATCTCCCGGGTTGGCGGGCTTGCTGAGTTTCATGCGCAGCCACGCATGAACTAGCGGGTGCTCCTCCGAAAGGGTAGACCGATCTACCCATATCGTCCCTGCCTGCCCCGAATAGATGACCTCCCAGTTTGCAGCGTCCGCACTCGCGATGGCGCCGGCTAGAATCCCTGTGAGCACCGCGTTTCGCAGCATGCTGCCTCCTCCGTGAGCGGTGAAGGTCGACGACCGTAGACGGGCTGGAATTCGAGCCCGTCACTCCTTTCCGGAGCGGGCGCCGAACCACCGGTCGAGCAGCCTGCCCGCCGCCTCGCGTCCGCCGAGCCCGAACGACAGCGCCACGGCAACCGCGATAGCGCCCAATACCAGAGCGAACGCAATTTGTACGATTTCGTTGGCGATGCCCATCGCGCGTAATCCCATCGCGAACACGAGTCCGAGGATCGCGAATTGCGCGATGCGGGCGAGCAGTACGCTGTGCTCGCGATCAGCCTGTTCGATCACGCGCCGCGCGAGGTTCGAAAGCCAGAATCCGATGATCAGGATCACACTGCCCGTCAGGATGTGCGCGCTGAACTCGATAAACAGGGTGACGACGTCGCGGACCTGAGTGAAACCGAGTCGATTTGCGGCCTCCACCACAGCAAACAGCATCGCAAAGAAAACGACCAGCCGTTTGGCGAGCGTGGACGGTTGCAATACGCCGTTGAAGACCGTGTCGAGGCCGAGCACTTTTGGCAGCCCGTCCACTCCGGCTGCGACCAGCAACTTCTCCACCAGTGACCCAACGAAGCGCGCCACGTAGAACGTGGCAACCAGGATCACCACCGCCGCGATGATGTCCGGCACTGCGCCAAGGAACTGATCGAGCAGATGCGTAGCGGGTTGTGACACCGCTTCGATCTTTAATGCATCGAGCGCGGAGATCAGCGTCGGGACAAACACCAGAATGTAGACCACGGTTCCGACGAGGTTCGACAGCCGCACCGGGGTGGGACTTTCGAGGCTCTCCATGAGCTTGTCCGCACCGGCGGCCACCAGCAGGTTGACGACGAGACCACGCAGTATCTTCGCAAGCACCCAGCCGACGAAGCCGATCACTGCGGCGGCGAAAAGATTGGGCACGATCGCCAGCAGCTTGTCGATCATGCCTTGAACAGGACTCAGCAATCCGTTCACATTGAATGCGGCAAGCACGGCCGGAATGAACATCAGGATGATGAGCCAGAACAGTACGTCACCCACGTATTCACTCATTGGGCGCATGCCGGCCGTCTCGGACAGCTTGCTGTCGAGTTTGCTCGCGCGCAGCGCCTTGTCTGCGAGGCTGCGCAACAGCGACGCGATCAACCAGGCGATCAGGGCGAGCACAGTGCCACCGATCAGGTTCGGCAAATAGTTGACAATATTGGTGACAAGGAGCGAAAACGGATTGGACACGTCATTCAGGTTCAGGACATTGAAGACCCCGACTGCGGTAATGAGCAGAATGAGCCAGAACAGGCCGCCCGCGATGATGTTCTCCACCTGCGCCACCTGCTTGGTGCTCTCGGCAATGCGATGGTCGACCTTGAGTGCGGACAACAGCCTGCGGGTGCCCGCGCGTGCGATCACGGCAATCAGCCAGCCGACTATGAGGATGCCGACCGCACCAGCGATCCTGGGCAGAAAGACGCCTACGTTGTTTTCGAGTGCAGTGAGAAATCCGGACAGATCCATTTTGTGCTCCCAAAAAAGGGACGATGCGATCTCAAATCGGTAACGGACAGGCTTGGGCAGACGGGACACCCGCCGCCGGCCTCAGGATCAAACGAAGGCACTTTCCCCGGTCGGTTTCGAGAAGTCTGACCGCATGGACGCATGCCAGCACGGCCATCAAACTTCTTGTCGCGAAACCTTGGTGCCCGAAAGCGACACGTCACGCATCAGACCTGCATTTGTCAGCACGATCGATTCGATGGGCGCAGTGGCCGTTGCGGTATCGATCTTTCTGTTCGCTCCTGTCAACAGCACGAACGATCCTTCACCACCGAAAGGTCTTCAAATTTTCAGGAAGCTGTTGTGAGCCCATCAAGTGTGACCAGCGTATCCGTCAATCGCAATGAGACTTTGGTCCCATATCGAACCAATAGCGCGCGCAAGCATGCGGAGGCGCCAGCGGTGGACTAACCGCGCATATTGTCGCGTCGAGATGTGTGGCGACGCATGCTTTCTGTTTCCGGGTCGGCTACCCGGTACGGCCAGTCAGAGTTTCGAATGTCCCCTCCTGGCTCGACGCCAGCCAGCCTCGCCCATCCCCACGCAAAGCCGCGAAGCACCAGCAATATCCCAACGCTAACAAACATCCCCGACAAGTCCCCCTTGCGCCGCGTAATACGTACGGCGACGTACGGCGACGAACGGCGCGCATCGGCGTCCTACAATATTGCGGTAGCAGCACGTCGCCACGGCAACACCGGCGGAAACCTCAATTTCCTGGGAGCAGACGATGGCAAAGATGCACGTAGTGCAGGTAGCAGGACCGGGCGCCCCTCTCGAACTGGTCGAGCGCGATGTTCCAGAGCCGCCCGAGGGACACGTCCTCGTCAAGGTGCAGGCCTGTGGGATCTGCCATAGCGATTCGCTCACGAAGGAAGGCCATTGGCCCGGCCTGCAGTTTCCGCGCGTGCCGGGCCATGAGATCGCAGGTGTCATTGAAAAGCTCGGCGCGCGCGTGGAAGACTGGAAAATCGGGCAGCGCATCGGCGTGGGCTGGCACGGCGGCCACTGCGGGCATTGCGAACACTGCCGGCATGGCGATTTCGTGCTTTGCAAGAATGGGCAGATACCCGGCATCAGCTACGACGGCGGCTATGCCGACTACATGGTCGCGCCGCAAGAAGCGCTCGCGCGCATGCCCGACGACCTCTCCGACGTCGACGCCGCGCCGCTCCTGTGCGCCGGCATCACCACGTTCAACGCGCTGCGCCACAGCGGCGCGCGCGCGGGCGACGTCGTGGCGATTCTCGGCATTGGCGGCCTGGGCCATCTCGGCGTGCAGTACGCGCGAAAAATGGGCTTTGTCACCGTGGCCATTGCGCGGGGGCAGGACAAGGCGCCGCTCGCGAAGCAGCTCGGCGCGCATCATTACATCGACAGCGCTTCGCAGAACGTCGCCGAAGCGTTGCTCGCGCTGGGCGGCGCACGCGTGATCCTCGCCACGGCCACGAGTGGCAAGGCCATGAGCGCGGCGCTGGGCGGCCTTGGCCTCAACGGCAAGCTGATCATGGTCGGCGTGTCCGAGGAGCCCGTGGAAGTGCCGATCACGCAGTTCATCATGGGACGCCACTCCGTGCAGGGCTGGCCTTCGGGCACGGCGGCCGACTCGCAGGAAACACTGGCGTTCAGCGCGCTCTCCGGCGTGAAGCCGATGATCGAGGAATATCCGCTCTCGCGCGCGGCCGAGGCCTATGAGCGAATGATGAGCGGCAAGGCGCGCTTTCGCGTGGTGCTCAAGCCCGGCGCTTGAGCCGGCACCGGCATCGCGCCGGCTTCGCGCTAGCGCCCCTCTTGCGGCCCGGTTTCGTCTTTCGCGAGGCCGGTTTCGTCGACATAGCGATCGACAGCACTGCTTACGGTAGGATCGAAGCGATCGGCGCCGATGAGCTCGAGCAGATCGAAGCGCTTGAGCTTGTCGCGCACCGGGTCCTTCATCTCCGCGAAGTGCAGCGCGATGCCGCGCTCGCTCAACGCCTGGGTCAGCTCGCGCAGCATGTCGGCCGAGGTGACGTCCACGCTCGTCACCGGCTCCGCTGCCACGACCACGCGGCGCACCGGCGTAGGCGACGCTTCCACCGCCTCCATCAGGCGCTGCTGAAACAGCTCGGCGTTCGCGAAGAACAAGGGCGCGTCCCAGCGGAACAGCACGAGCCCCGGCGTGCGCGCGGCTTCCGGGTAGCGCTCGACGTCGTGATAGCCGCGCAGGCCCTCCACGCGGCCGAGCACCGCGAAATGCGGCCGCCAGCCATCCCAGAGAAATTCGATCACGGCGATCAACACCGCCAGGCCAATGCCGGGAATCGCGCCGAAAACCGCAACGGCCGCGAAGCACCCGATCGAAAGCCAGAACTCCCACTGCTGAATGCGGTAGATGCGCTTGAGGTCCGCGATCTCGAACAGCCCGAGCGCGGCGGCAATGACCACGGCGGCAAGCGCGCTGTTGGGCAGATGGCGCAGCAAATTGGGCGCGACCATGAGGAGCGCGGCCACCGCCAGCGCGCCCACTACGCCGGTCAGTTGCGTGCGGGCGCCCGCCGCTTCGGCAACCGGCGTGCGCGAAGCGCTGCTGCTGATCGGAAAGCCCTGAAACAGGCCCGCCGCGAAGTTGGCCACGCCCAGACCCACCATCTCCTGGTTGGGGTCGACGCGTGCATGAAAGCGCGCCGCATAGGTGCGCGAAAGCACGCTCGTATCGGCGAAGGCGATCAGCGCGACGGCCGCGCCGCCCAGGACGATCTTGACCAGGTCCGCGTCGACGACCCACGGCAGCGAAATTCCGGGCAAACCCTGGGGAATCGTGCCCAACACCTTCACGCCGCGGCTGTCGAGGTGAAAAAGGCTCACCGAGAGCGTGGCCACGATCACCGCGATCAGAATGCCAGGCACCTTGTCGAAGCGCTTGAGCACGAGAATCAGCACGAGGCTTCCCGCACCCACGGCAAAGCTGTACCAGTTGGCTTCGCCGCGCGCGACAGCCTGGCCCAGGTTCAGCAGGTCTCGTATCGGCCCGGCTTCGTCGATGGAGATCGCGAAGAACTTCGGCAACTGGCTGATGAGCACCGCCAGCGCGATGCCGTTCATGTAGCCGTATCGAATGGGCTTGGAGAGCAGCTCCGTGATGAAGCCGAGGCGCAGCAGCCCCATGACGACGCAGACGACGCCGGAGACGAGCGCCATCATGCTCGCCACGCCGATGGCGCGCGCGGGGTCGCCCCCCGCCACCTGCACGACCACGGCGAGTATGGGCGCGGCGAGCGCGGAATCGGGGCCGAGCACGAGTATGCGGCTCGGCCCGAACACGGCATAAGCCAGCAGCGGAATGATCGTGGCGTAGAGACCGTAGACGCCAGGCACGCCGGACGCCGCAGCATAGGCGATGCCGACCGGCACGAGCATCGTGGTGAGCACGAGCCCCGCGGCCAGATCGTTGAGCAGCCAGGCGCCCTGGTAGGTCTTGAGCAACGTGACGCCCGGTAGCCAACGCAGCCATGACCGGGTTGCGTTTGCACTTGCGGGCCGTGCGGGTGGGGAGGCAGGTCTTTCCATTTCCATTGGCCGGTTATTTGTCGTGAGAATGCTGGCGCTGGGATCGTGGAGCCGACAGGGTGCGATAGAAAGAATAGTTGAAATGTGTTCGTCACAATAGCAAAACTGCCATGCGCGCTGGACGCCCGCGGCCGGATCAACCTGAAGCGCTCCGTGGCGCGCCGTGACGTTTTCGATCCCGCACTTTTTCGTGCATTGCACGCAAGCGCTGCGCCAAGTGAGTGCGCTGCGGCGGTCTCCGCACTGCTGCGGTGCGCCACGCGTCGCGCGCCGCATTTTCCCGAGTCACGCCGAAGACCCCTTCCGACAAGGCTTCCCGGCTGGCCTCCGAACTGGCACATACCTTGCTGAAACCTCATGCGCGCCCAGCGATGGCGCGCAATGCACCGATTAACCGTCGAAGACTTCATGCCGACGATCACGACATCCCCATGCTGCGCGTACTGCTCGTAACCGACACCGACAAGCCTATTGGCGACCTGCGCGACGCGCTCGCCAAACTCGGCTACGACATGCTCGCCGAGCCCGCGACGCCGCAGGCGCTGCATCGCGTCGTCGAGCGCGAGCGGCCCGACGTCATCATCATCGATACCGAGTCGCCCTCGCGCGACACGCTCGAACAGCTCGCGGTGATGAACGCCACCGCCCCGCGCCCGGTGCTGATGTTCAGCCACGACGCCAACCAGCAGCTCATCCGCTCGGCCGTGAATGCCGGCGTGACCGCGTACCTCGTGGAAGGGCTCGCGAGCGAGCGCCTTGCGCCGATCCTCGAAGTCGCGCTCGCGCGCTTCGCACAGGAAGCGCAACTGCGCGAGCGTCTCACGCAGGCCGAGAACGAACTGGCCGAGCGCAAGCTGATCGACCGCGCGAAGCGCATCTTGATGGAGCAGCAGAAGCTGACCGAGCCCGCCGCCTATGCGGCGCTGCGCAAGCGCGCGATGAACCAGAGCGTGAAGCTCGCCGAGGTCGCCCGCCAGATCGTCGCGGGCGCGCACGCGCAGGAACGAAACGATTGAGCAGGAACGATGCGCCGCCCATGAACGCCACCACCGCCACTCTCGCCGCGCCCGAGAAAACCCATCTGAAGATCGGCTTCGTGCCGCTTGCCGACGCCGCGCCGCTCGTCGCCGCGAAGCTGCTCGAATTCGGCCACGCGCACGGGCTCACGCTCGAACTCTCGCGCCAGCCCTCATGGGCCGCGTTGCGCGACAAGCTGCTTTCCGGCGAGCTCGATGCCGCGCATTCGCTCTACGGGCTCGTGTATGGGGTGCAGCTCGGCCTTGGCGGCCCGCAAACCGACATGGCCGTGCTCATGGTGCTCAACCGCAACGGCCAGGCGATCACGCTCTCGAACCGTCTCGCGGAGGCACTCGCCGAACACGGCACACTGCCGCGCGCGCTGGCGACGCTGGATCGCAAGCCCGTTTTCGCGCAGACCTTCCCCACCGGCACGCACGCGATGTGGCTGTATTACTGGCTCGCTTCGCAAGGCGTGCATCCGTTGCACGACATCGAAAGCGTGGTGATTCCGCCGCCGCAGATGGTGGCCGCGCTCGCGGAAGACCGCCTCGACGGCCTGTGCGTGGGCGAGCCATGGCCGGGGCTCGCCGGGCAGCGTGGTGTGGGACGCACGGTCATCGCGAGCGGCGGAATCTGGCCGGATCATCCAGAGAAGGTGCTGGCGTGCCGGCGCGACTTCGTCGCGCGCTATCCGAATACGGCGCGCGCGCTAGTACAGACGATGCTGGAGGCGTGCCGCTGGCTCGACGGGGAAGGCAATCGCCGCCAGATCGCCCAGTGGCTCGCGCGGCCGGAGATGCTGGGCGTGGACGCCTCGCTGATCGCGGCGCGGCTCGAAGGGGACGCGGCGGCCCCCGCGCCGGGGATGAAATTCTTCGAGGAGGGCCGCGTGAACTACCCGCGTGAATCGGAAGGCGTCTGGTTTCTTACGCAGTTCGAACGATGGGGCATGCTTGCGCGGCGTGACGACTATCGCGAGATCGCGCGCGCGTTGAACCAGACCGCGCTGTATGGCGAGGCGGCAGCGGCGATAGGGATCGAGGTGCCGCAGGCGGTGGCTACGGCGCCGTTCGTCGACGCTCGCGTGTGGGACGGCGAAGACGCGGTCGCTTATGTCGAGGGATTCCCGATCAGGGCGTGAGCGGCGCTGGTTTTCCGCAATTTCCGCGCTTTTGGCGTTGCAGCGCCGCCTGGCCGCACCTCGCGTGTTATTTCACCACGACCTGCGTATGCCCCACCACGGGCGGCTTTTCGAAGTACGGGCCGACGAGGCTCCGCCATTCCTGGAAGTCCGCCGACTCGCGAAAGTGCACCATGTGATCCTCGACGGTATCCCACTGCACGACGAGCACATACTGGTTCGGCTCTTCCACGCTGCGCTGCAGTTCCACGGCGCGGCAGCCGCGCGCGCGGTGAAACAGCGGCAGCGCCTGCGCCACGCCCGCCTCGAAATCGGCGTTCTTGCCAGCGCTCACCGTGATATGCGCCATCTCGTAGACCATCTTGTTCTCCTTGTGATTCGCGTTGATTCGCTACTGCATTCCGTTCATGTTCAGGCGTTCGATCACCTCGTCCGCAATCGCGAGCGAAGCCGTCAGCCCCGGCGACTCGATGCCGTAGAGGTTCACGAGCCCGCTCACGCCATGCTCGCGCGCGTCCTGGATCACGAAGTCGCCGCCGCCATGCCCGTTGCCGCGTTCGCCATCCGCGAGCTTCGGGCGGATGCCAGCATAACCCGGTTGCAGCGCGTCGTCAGGCAGCGCGGGCCAGTATGTGCGAATCGCCTCGTAGAATTTCGCCGCCCGGCCCGGGTCGACGGTGTAGTCGATCGTGTCGATCCATTCGACGTCGGGGCCGAAGCGCGCCTGGCGGCCGAGGTCGATCGTCAGGTGGACACCGAGTCCCCCTTCCTCCGGAACCGGATAGATGAGCCGCGAAAACGGCGCCGCGCCAGTCAGCGAGTAGTAATTGCCCTTCGCATAGCGCACCGGCAGGATCGATTGCGCCGGCACGCCTTCGATTGAAGCCGACACCTGCTGCGCGTAAAGGCCCGCGCTGTTCACCACGCGCGTTGCCAGCAGTTCGATCGGCTCGTCGCCGCCCACCTCGAGGAGCATCGGCTGGCCCGGCCGCACCGCGCCGCCCGTGACTGGCGAGCGCAACGCAAGCATGCCGCCCGCGGCTTCGAAGTCGCCCTGCAGCGCGAGCATCAACCCGTGGCTGTCGACAATGCCCGTTGAAGGCGACTCGAGCGCGGCCACGCAATTGAGCGCGGGCTCCTTCGCGCGCGCCTCGTCGCGCTCCAGCCAGCGCAAGTCGTCCACGCCGTTGGCGACCGCCGCCGCGCGAATGGCGCGCAGCGCGTCGAGCTGCCCTTCGCTCGTCGCGACGATGAACTTGCCGCAGCGGCTGTACTCCACGCCTTTCTCTTCGCAATACGCGTAGAGCTTGTGCTTGCCTTGCACGCACAGCCGCGCCTTGAGCGAGCTCTGCGGGTAGTAGATGCCTGCGTGGATCACCTCGCTGTTGCGCGAACTCGTGCCCGTGCCAATGGCGTTCTCCGCCTCGACGAGGACGGTCTCCCAGCCCTGCTGCGCGCACGCTCGCGCGACCGCGAGCCCGACCACGCCCGCGCCGATCACGACGCAATCCACCGTGTCCGTCATGAGACTTCCCTTCTCGTCACGCGAGTGCTGTTTCGACTGGCGCTATTGTGCCGAATTCGCGTGCGTGATGCGCCACGGACAGTGGGCGAACGGAAACAAAAAAAGCCGCCCGATCAAACGATCGGGCGGCGTCAAACAACTACTGGAGACACTGAAACTAGAAGTGCGTGTGCAGGCCGCGGGTCACTACGTCGTGCTCACGATGATTGCGGCGCTCAGACCGCGTCGGGCACCCTGCGCGTCTTCAGGAACGCTTCGAGGGTTTCGCCGCGCATGCTCGCGTACATGCCGAGATTGGTGATCTTCACCACGCGCGCGAACTTCTCCAGCACGAAGAAGCACACGCCGTACTGAATGAGGCCGAGCCAGTCGGTCGCGTCGACGAGCGCGCGCTCTTCATCCGTGAGCGCGGCTGCGTCGTAGGCGGCCTTGCGGTCGTTGAGCCACAGTTCGCGCGCCTGCGGCAAGCGCATTTGCCAGAAGAAGCGGTTCAGGCGCATGGCCTTCATGCTCTGGCGAATGTCGAACGGATAGGTGCCCGTCAGTTCCTCGATGCCCACCAGTTGCGGATTCATTGCTGGCCCTCTTCTTCGTAGACCGTGACCGCCATCGCCGTGCTGGTCGCGAGATAGTAGCTGCGATGGACTTCGCGGATCTTGCTCCCCAGCGCGCCGCGCATGGCGAGCCACATGATCGTCTCCACGCTCTCCGCGCCGCCAAGCCGCACGTAGTCCACGTGCTTCATGCGTGCGAGGCGCTCCGGGTCGTTCACGATCAGGTCGAGGAACTCCATGTCCCACTCGGTGTTGTTAAAGCCGCTGCGCTCGCCGTGCACCTGGTGCGAGAGACCGCCCGTGCCCACCACCACGACGTCGAGGTCCTGCTCGAACGATTCGATGGCGCGGCGCAGCGCCTGGCCGATCCGGTAGCAGCGGTTCGCCGTGGGCAGCGGATACTGCAGCACGTTCACCTGGATCGGCACCAGCGCCGCGGGCCAGCCGCCTTCGTGCGGCAGCATGAGCGAAAGCGGCGAGTTGCAGCCGTGGTCGAGCGGCTTGTCCTGGAAGATCGTGAGGTCGAATTCGTCGTTCACGAGCTGCTCGGCAATATGGATCGCCAGATCGGGGTGGCCCGCGATGTCCGGCAGCGCCCGCTTGCCCGCGCCTTCGTCGGCGAACTCGTGATTCGCGGAAACGCCCAGCGCGAACGTCGGGTAGCAGTCGAAGAAGAAGCTGTTGGCGTGGTCGTTGTAGAACATCACGAGCGCGTCCGGCTTGCGCTCGGCAAGCCACTGCGCCACCGGTTCGTACCCCTGGAAGAGCGGCGCCCACGCGGGTTCGTTCTGCTTGCCCTTGTCGTATGCCAATCCGATTGTCGGCACATGCGAGGTGCCGATGCCGCCCACTATTCTTGCCATGATCTTGCCCTCTGCTGCTGTTCATGCGGCGCACACGCGCCGCGCTGGACCGGATACGTCGGCAGACGCCTTCGATCCATCGATTGGGATACGAAGTTACAAAAATGCCACCCAAATCGTAAGTAAGGGTTAACCACCAATTTTTCCTTTTTCCTCATAAATTCAGGGCCTCTGGGCGTTTCCCCACACTTCGCCGATCTCTTAAACCCGCGCACCGCAACGGTTTTTGGTATCCTGAAATGCCGTTGCAAGAGTCGCTGGAGAGCGGCCTCGGCAACCCCCTCATAAACGAAACAGATATCAAAAGAACGAACTCGCAACGGCCGTGCACGCTCTGCAGCGCGCGCCCCGCCACAGCGATTCACGCATGACATGAACGGGACGACCCAGCAAACCATCGTGCAGGCGCTGCGCACGCGCATCCTTTCCGGCGAGCTCGCACCCGGCGAGCGGCTCGTCGAGGCGCAACTCGCCGAACGCCTCGGCATTTCGCGCACGCCGCTGCGCTATGCGTTGAGCGTGCTCGCGACCGAGGGCCTTGTCGAGCGCTCGGGCGCACGCGGCTATATCGTGCGCCGCTTTTCCGTGACCGACGTGCTCAATGCCATCGACGTGCGCGGCGTGCTCGAAGGGCTCGCGGCGCGTTCGGTGGCCGAGCGCGGCGTGGATGCAGCGCTCGCGCGCGCGCTCGAAGAATGCCTGCGCGAAGGCGATGCGATTTTCGCGGCCGGCGCGCTCGACAGCGAGGCGCAAACGCGCTACGCCGCGATGAACGGCCGCTTCCACGCACTGATTGTGGAAGCGGCGCACAATCTTGCGGTGAGCGCCGCGCTCGGGCTGAACGACAAGATCCCGTTCGTCTCGCCGGGCACGGTGGTGTTCGACAAGTCCGCGCAGGAGCGTCAGTTCATGATGCTCTCGTATGCGCACCGCCAGCATCACGCCATCGTCGGCGCGCTCGTGAACGGCGAAGGCGCGCGCGTCGAAGCGCTGATGAAAGAGCACACGCATATTTCGAAGGAGAGCCTCAATCTCTCGGTCGACCGCCTGCATCTGAGTGCGGTCGCGGCCGCAGTCGCCGCATGAGACACGGCACGTTTCCCACTCAAAACGACATGATCGAGCCGTGAGCCAGCCAGAACTCCTGAATCTCGCGCATCTGCGCGCTTTTCGCCTCGTTGCCGACACCGGCAGCGCCACGCGCGCCGCTTCGGCCCTCTATCGCGCACAATCGGCCGTCACGCGCTCGGTGCAGGAGCTGGAGACTGCGCTCGGCGCGCCGCTCTTCGAGCGCAAGCCTTCGGGCATGCTGCCCACGGCCGTGGGGCGCGTCGTGCTCGAGCGCTGCGCGCGCATTTTCGGCGAACTCGAAGAGCTCGCGCAGTGGTGCGCGGCGCGCCAGGCGCGCCGGCGCGCATTGAGCGAGGGCACGCTGCCCGCATATCTGCTCAATACGCGGCGGCTGCAGCTTTTCGTCGCGCTGGCGCGGCACCGCCACATGCCGAGCACGGCCAATGCATTCGGCATCAGCCAGCCCGCCGTGAGCAGCGCCATGCGCGTGCTCGAGAGCGGCTCGGGCGTGACGCTGTTCCATCGCGGGCCGCGCGGCGTGCTGCTCACGGCCGAGGGCGAAACCTTCCTGCTGCACGTGCGGCGCGCGCTCAACGAACTGCGCCACGTGCCCGACGATATCGCCGCGCTGCACGGCAATATTCAGGGCGCGGTGACGGTGGGTGCCTTGCCGCTCGGCCGCACGCTCATCCTGCCGGCCGCCATTGCGCGCCTTTCCGCGCAGCATCCGGGCGTGCGCGTGGTCACGGACGAAAGCGCTTATGAGCTGCTGGTGGCGGGCCTGCGCGCGGGCGACGTGGACTTCGTGCTGGGCGCGCTGCGCGAGAACGATGCGGCAAGCGGCCTCGCCAACGAGCGGCTGATGTCGGAGGACATGGTGGTGCTCGCGCGGCGCGACCATCCGCTCGCGAAAAAGCACGGCCTCACGCTGAACGATCTGCGCGATACCCAGTGGATTCTTTCGCGCACGCATTCGCCCTCGCGCGGGCTGCTTGACTCGCAGTTCCGGCGCGTGAAGCTCAAGCCGCCCATGCCGACCGTCGAAACCGCCGATCTCGCCGTGATTCGCGGCCTGCTGCTCGGCACGGACATGATTACGGCGCTCTCCGCGCAGCAATTGCACTACGAAATCGACTCGGGCCAGCTCGTGATTCTCGACGTGCCGCTGCAGCACACGCGCCGCGATATCGGGCTCACGCTGCGCGCACAGGGCTCGCCCTCGCCCGCCGCACGCGCGCTGATCGACGCGATCCGGCTCGCGGTCATGGAAGTCGCGCCGGCAACGCGCGTGGTGGAGGGACGGCGCGCGGGTTGAGCGTGGCGCGCCGTGCCAACGTAAAACGAGCGCCCACAGGGGCGCTCGTTGTCGTACGAGAAGATTCAAACGCGCGACGCGTGTCTGCTCAAGCGCGTCCTTGCCACACCGAAGCAGGAATTCCCACCACGCCGTCGAAGAGCCAGCGCGCCGTGCGCAGCAGCGCCGCGCCTTCCACTTCAGTCGCGCCGTCATGCCGGGCGAGCGTCAGCTCGACAGTGAACTCGCCCGTGGGGTGTTCGACCGCCACGCGCTCCAAAGCCTGTTCGCGGCTTACCTGAGCTACGCCATCGCAAACCGTGCCCGGCAACACCGCCGCCGTGGCCACGCTCACCGCGCCCAGCACGCCGATCGACGCATGGCAGCGGTGCGGAATGAAGCTGCGCGTACTGATTGCGCCGCCATTGCGCGGCGGGGCGATCAGGCACATCTTCGGCACGGTGCGCTCGCGCACGTCGCCGAGATTCATGCGCGGCCCGATCGCGAGACGAATCGCCTCCACGCGCGCCTTGAGTTCCCCATCGGCATCGAGCGCCTCGCGCGTTTCATAGCCGGTGCGGCCGAGATCGCTCGCGCGCAAAAGCACGAGCGGCATGCCGTTGTCGATGCAGGTCACTTCCACGCCATCGACCACGTCCTTGAGGTTGCCCGTGGGCAGCAGCGCACCGCACGTCGCGCCCGCCGTGTCGCGAAACGCGAGCGGGATCGCCGCCGCCGTGCCGGGCACGCCGTCGATGCTCGCATCGCCTTCGTACTGCACCTCGCGGCCGGGCGTGGCGACGGTCGCCACCGCGATCTGCCCCGTGTTGACCATATGGATCGCCACCGACGTCGCGCCGTCGCGCGCATCGACGAGACCGCGCTCGATCGCGAACGGGCCCACGCCCGCGAGCAGATTGCCGCAGTTCTGGCCGTAATCCACGCGCGCCTCGTTCACCACGACCTGTGCGAACAGATAATCGACGTCGGCGTCGTCACGCGACGACTGCGAGACGATCGCCACCTTGCTCGTGAGCGGGTCCGCGCCGCCAATGCCGTCGATCTGGCGCGGATCGGGCGAACCCATGACGGCCAGCAGCACGCGGTCGCGCTCGGCCGGGTCGCGCGGCAGGTCGTCGGCGACGAAATACGCGCCCTTCGACGTGCCGCCGCGCATCAGCATGCAGCGAATGCGCGTTTGCCCTCTGGGCGACACGTGCGATGTCATCGAACGTTGCAAACTCAAGCGTCTGCCGGCGTGTCGACGTAGCGCAGGCCCTTTTCGGCAAGGCGCTCGCGCATGCCGTAATAGTCGAGGCCGAGCGTGCCGCCCGCCAGCACGGCGCGCGTCTTCTCTTCCTTGGCGAGGCGCGCCTGGGTTGCCTCCACGACCTTCGGCACCGTGGCGAACGGCACCACGACCACGCCGTCGTCGTCGGCCACGATCACGTCGCCCGGATGCACGATCTGCTGTGCGCACACCACCGGCACGTTCACCGAGCCCAGCGTTTCCTTCACCGTGCCTTGCGCCGAAACGGCCTTCGACCACACGGGGAAGTCCATCGCCTTCAGTGCGCGAACGTCGCGGCAACCCGCGTCGATGATGAGCCCGCGCACGCCGCGCGCGGCGAGCGAGGTGGCGAGCAGTTCGCCGAAGTAGCCGTCTTCGCAGGGCGAAGTGGGCGCGGCCACCAGCACGTCGCCTTCGCGGCACTGCTCCACGGCCACGTGGAGCATCCAGTTGTCCGAGGGCGGCATGAGCACGGTCACGGCCGAGCCCGCAATCGCGGCGCCCGAATAGATGGGCCGCAGGTAGGTGGCGAGCAGGCCGAGCCGGCTTTGCGCCTCGTGCACGGTGGCCGTGCCGGCTTCCTTGAGGATCTCGATGTGGCGCGCGTCGGCGCGCGGGATCTGGGTGACGACTACGCCGCGCTTCATGCCAGATCTCCCACCACTGCAGGCGTCAGGCGCATATAGCCTTCCGCGTATTGAATGTCGCGCTTCGCCGTGATGCCGATGTTGCGCTTGGCCTGCACGCCGCGCTGCTGCGCAACACGCGTGTAGTACTCCCAAAGGTGCTCCTGGCCCGCCATGCATTCAATGGCGCGGCGCTTCACGTCCCACACTTCGGTGATGTCGAGGAACGTGTTCGGAACCCACTCGCACTGTTCGGTCTGGTGCGGCTCGAACGCATAGACGGGCGGCGCGCCGACGATCTTCTGCCCCGGGTTATGGCCTTCGGCCTGGGCGATGATGCGCGCTTCCTGCGCCACGTGCATGGCGAGCGGATGATCGAAGTTGTACGGGTCCTTCTGCGAGTGGCTCAGCACGAAGGCGGGCTGGACGTCGCGATAGATGTCGACGAGGCGCAGCAGCGCTTCGTCCGAAACGCGCAGCGGATAGTCGCCCAGATCGAAGAACTCGCATTCCGCGCCGAGAATCCCGGCGGCGGCGAGCGCTTCCTCGCGGCGTGCGGCCTTCACCTTCTCGATGGTCATGTCCGGGCCCTTGCGCCAGAGCTTCGCGGACTCGCCGCGCTCGCCGAACGAGAGGCACACCACCTTCACGCGATAGCCATTCTTCTTGTGCAGGGCGATTGCGCCACCCGCACGCCATACGAAATCCGCGCTGTGCGCGCTCACCACGAGCATCGATTTTTCAGTCATTTCCGGTTCACCAGACGTCGATCATCACGAAGCCCCATTGTAGGTTTGGGCGCGCCTCGCGAACCAACGAAAGGACTGCCTAAAGGCATCGAATCTGCTTATTGGTATCGCGTGAAATGCACTGCGCGAACGGGTGGGGCCGGGTTTCCCCAATGCGGCGACACGCGTGGCGTGACGCATTGGTTGAGCGCGCAACGTTGGGCGAGATCGCGCGCAAAAGCACTGAGCGCCCACCTGTCGCGCCTACGCCTCCCGACCCCAAATAAATCCAGCTGACCACGAACCTTTCGTTGCGCCCACATCGAGCGGTTGAAACCGAAATCGTTGCGTAACCGCTGAATACACCTGTTGACCGCAATATTTAAATTGCAATCATTCTCATTTGCAATACAATCCGCATGCTTTTTTCGGCCCGCTCACGGCTCGCCGCTGCAAGCCTTGCCTGGCCGGCAAAAAGATGCGCAACAACCCGCTCTTCTCGCGCTTCGACTACATCTTCCAGAACTTCAGCTCCGCCGCGCGCGTCCTGCGGCCAGGAAGCGCACAAGACGCACTACGATCCCGCGCCGGCCGAGTGCCACCTGTTCGCCCAGCTCGCGCAGGCGGGCTACACGCCACAGGCGCTGCTCAACCACAACGGCCGTTTCGACAATTTCCGCCGCGAAGCGCTGGCCGCTCGTGGCGGCCGTGCTGGAGTTGCCGGTGGAGGTGAAATAAGGCTGAGTCAACGCGCGCGCTCGTCGGCTTGGCGCGCATCGGCGCGCGAGGCTTCCCACCTGTGCCGCGAGGCGGCTTTCATATTGCGCAGATCTGGCATGCGCCAATCCGCCCACGTTTGCCCGGCAGCGCGATCAGCGGCCGTCGTACTCCACGCGTTCGGCGAGAACACAGCGCTCCAGCGGCATGCAGGTCAGCGCGCGGCCAGTGGGCACGACATAGCGTCGTTCGAGCGCCGCGGGCTCGGGATGGTCTAGCACGCGCCAGCCATAGGGCGCGAGAAACGCGGGCAGCGCCTGCGGGTCGAGGCCGAAGCGCCAGATCCTCTGCCGCTCCACGAAACGCCGATGCATGGCGGGCGCGCCGTAAAGCGTGCGGCCTTCGAGAAAGTCGCGGCGCACGTAGGTCAGCGCGAGCCGGCTGCCCGGCGTGGCCGTCGAAAGAAAATTGAGCGTCGTGCGCACGCTCGCCTCGTCCAGATACTGCGTGACGCCTTCCCAGATGAAAAACGTGCGCTGTGTGGGCTCGTAGTCCTGCCTCGCAAGCGCCGCCGCGATGGACTCGCGCTCGAAGTCGATCGCCACGAGCTTCACATGCTCGGGGACCTGGCCAAAGCGCGCCACGATCCGCCGCCGCTTCGCCTCGATATTGACGGGCTGGTCCAGTTCCCATGCGGGCAGCTTCGGGCTAGCGCCCGGCCGCCATGCCCGAAAGGCACGCGTATCGAAGCCCGCGCCCAGGTTGACGAGCGCTTCCATGTGCGCCGACACGTCTTGCAGCGCCTCGTCGATATAGCGCTTGCGGCACAGCATGCCGCCCCAGAGGCCGGGGTATTTCCGCTCGGTCGCCCGCATCATGCAGCGCGCGGCTCGCGGGCCGCAGAAGGCGAGGAGCGCTCGCGCAGGCAGTGGCAGAAAGGCGCCGGCAAGCGCATCGTCGACGATGCGCTGCGCGCGCAGCAGCTTTTGCTCGACGGCAACCAGAGTCGTGGGGCCCGTGCCGGTGCGTGCCGCTTCGCGGGTCATCGCGCCCACACGCTCAGTGATCCTGATGATCCCTGCCGGCGCGCGCCCGTACGCCCGTAACGGAATCGAACAGCGCCTCGGCGCGCGCCAGTTCGTCTAGCGCGTGGTCGAGCCGCGATTGCGCGGCGCCATAAGCAAGTGGCGCGGCGACGTAGGCGTTCGCCTCGGCGCGCAGGGCGCGAAATGCCCGGTCGACGTTCCGGCTCGCCTCAAAAAAGCGTTGCGCGGCCTCGGCCTCTTGTGAACGGGTGTGAATCGCCATGGAAGAGTTCCATCGTGAGCTGCGTCCAGTCGCCCGCCCGGGAGACGTGACGCGTTCGGGGGCCGCCATGCCGCAAAGAAGCGGCGTGCTCGACAGGCGGCACGTCGAAGAGATCGCGCGTAAAGCCACGCGCCTGCTGCGCGCACGCCTGGCTGCGCACGCGCTTCGTGAGTTCTGCGTAGGTGTCGAAGTCGCCCATGCGCGAGGCCTCGTGAATGGCCGCGAGATCGCGCGCCTTGACGGGCTTCGGCTGCGTGAGGCGCACGAAGTACGGCGCCTCCAGTTCCGCCGTGAATACGAGCGGATGGCTCTTGCCGGCCGCCTCCGCGGCGCGCTCGACGCAATCCACCACGACCGTGCCCTGCGAGGGGCTTGGCGGCTTCGCCGTGCTCACGCTGCGCAGCCGTTCCGGGAACACGCGCAGCGAGCTGCCGATGCTGAGCTCGGCAGGCGAGACGCAGACGAGCGCGTAGTGATGCTCGCGCGCGGCGCCCGAAGGCAGCGTGGCGCCGCTCGTAACGAATACGTGCGGTGGAAGCTGGCGCACCTGGCCGCTTGCGTCGATCCACGCATTCCAGACGACCACGTCGGCGCGCCTGCCACGCTTGTCATGTGTCGCGCGCGAGCGGCTTGCCGACGACGAGAACAACGCAAGCAGCGAGCCCGTGCGCAGCGCCGCGACCTGCGCGCTGCTCCCGAGCGACTGGCCGATGCCCCACAGGAAACGCCCGCCCCCCTGCCGACGCTCCCACTCCTTGCGCAGGACCAGCGTGGGGAGATCAACGCCAGCCTCTGGCCCGATGCGTGACCAGCAAAACGTGGGCGGTAGGTGTTTCAGTGCCATCGACTTCCTCGGAATGCAGCTGCCCGCCGATTTTGGCGGGCAATTCAATAACCGTTACTGTATAGGTATAATGCATGACATGGAAGCCCCAGACACTTATTTTCCGGTGCAGGAACTGCTGCGGCGGCTATCGGACGATTCCCGCTCTGCCAGCGAGATTGCGCGGCTTTCCGGGGTCAGCCAGCCTACGGTTTCGCGTCTTCGCACGTCGAACGGGCGGCGCATACGCCGGAGCGCGTCATTCAACAAGCTATGCAGTTTCTATGGCGTGAAGGCGCCGGCGGCCGGGCGGCACGCGGCCGCCTATAACGAATTGCTGCGCAACGCGATCGTCGAGGCATGGGACGGCTCGGAAGAGCACGGCCGCGCGCTGCTCGTCGTCATCAAGGGATTGAAGGAACTGAGGGAAAGGCCGGGTTAGGCGGTGAAGACCGTGCGCGCGTTGGGCGAGCGCGCAATAGGTAACCGTCTATGGGAAATTTGCGGTGCTTACCGGGCTCAGAGGGGCGTCGCGAACCGGGCGGAGGCCGTGGCTGGCGGCCAAATCCCCATATGTGGTGACCTTGGCCTTCTTCTGCGCCGAGTGTCACTCAAACGTATGATGATGACGCTCAAGCGGCAATCGCTCATTCGCAATGTTTGACATTGGCCACCTCAGCCTCGCGTCCATCATGTCCGCCGACACCGTCCACACCCACGCGAATTCCCCCGCCACACTGCGTGGCCAGTGCCTGTGCGGCGCCGTGCGCTACGCGGTTGCAAACGCATTCCGCTACGCGTTCATCTGCCACTGTTCGCAGTGCCGCCGCGCCACGGGTTCGGCGTTCAAGCCGTTTGCGGGCATCGAAAGCGAGGCGCTTCACCTCACTGAGGGCGAAGGGCGGACGCTGATCTACGGCGATCCGCAACGCGCGCACGACGTGCATTGCGGCCACTGCGGCTCGCTGCTCTATTCAGTCGTGCGCGAAGGCGCTTATGTGCACGTGACGCTCGGCACGCTGCTCGATACGCCGGACATCCGCCCAGCCGCCCATATGTTCGTGGGCTCGAAAGCGCCGTGGTTCGAAATCGCCGGCTCGCTGCCGCAGTACGACGAATTCCCGCCCTGACGTTTGGGGAGTGCGGACAGGCAAGCATGGAAGCGGCCATACCGGTATCGCCGCACCACTGCCTGCCGTTTTGCCGATCGGCTAGTCTCGAAGCGTCCTTTCCTCTTGTCCGCACGGACTGCGAGCCCCATATGGACCTCACGACGATCGAGACCTACACGAGCGGCGCCGCGAGCTTCGCCGCCGAATGGGCAAACCAGCCCGCGCCCGACGACTTGTACGCGCGTCTCACCGCGTATTTCCATCCTGGCGGAAGCACTGTAGACATCGGTTGTGGATCGGGCCGCGACGTTGCGTGGCTGAACGCCCACGGATATCCGGCGGTTGGCTACGACGCCTCTGAAGGGCTGATCGCACAGGCGGCCACTGAGCACCCGCAATACGCCTTCGGCCTTGCCACGTTGCCTGAATTGTCGGGCGTGCCCGCCGCGAGCTTTGACAACGTGCTCTGCGAGACCGTGATCATGCATTTGCCCGTCGCGCAGATCGGCCCCGCGTGCCGCCGCCTCGTCGAACTGCTCAAGCCCGGCGGCGTGCTCTATCTGAGCTGGCGCGTGACCGAGGGCGACAGCGCACGCGACGCCGCGGGGCGCCTGTATAGCGCGTTCGACCCGGCGCTCGTGACCCTCGCGCTCGAGGGCACGGCCATCGCGCTCGACGAGGATGCGGTCAACCGATCTTCGGGCAAACGCGTTCAACGTATTGTCGCGATTCGTGCGTGAGCGGGGGCTATGCGCGAACGAATGCGGGGCGCATGATCGGTTAAACGGGGAACGATTTCGCGCCTTCCATGGACAGGGAAAAACGGGCGAACCATTCGCTTGAAAAATGGTCTAAGGGACTCACGTAGAGAGTGCGTCAGTTGCAGCGTTATCAAGCGATTCGACCCTGAAAGCGGTCAATGTGCCGCAAACACGACGATTCGGGTTGCCTCGCATGCCGTAACGCACTACCATACGCGGTCTTTCTGCATTGCACGAAAATCCAGGCTGCCATGCCTTCAGGCGTTTGGCGCTCGCTTGGCGGGACCGGCATGCGCCCCCGCCCAACTCCCCTGCAATTTCGTCATCGCCAGGACGCCACGCCGCTGGCGCGTGACCCTTTTTGCCCTTGTCGGGCTATCCCTTCGAGGAGAATGTATTGACAAGCCATGACCGGGACGACGCGCTGACCTCGTCTGCCCGCCCCGCACGCCGCTCGTCGAAAGACAAGACTGGCGATACGACTCCAGTGGACGCAGGCTCGCAACTCGAAAAACGCCAGCATCAAATGCGGGCGCTCATCAAGCTCGGCCGTGAACGCGGCTACCTCACGCACGCGGACATCAACGACCATCTGCCCGACAACTTCGCGCAGACGGCCGCGCTCGAAACGATCGTCGCCACGTTCAACGACATGGGCGTGCAGGTCTACGAGCAGGCGCCCGACGCCGACACGCTGCTGCTGAACGAAGACACCCGCGCCGACTCGCAGGCCGACGACGAAGCCGACGAGGAAGTCGAAGTCGCGCTCTCGACGGTCGACTCGGAATTCGGCCGCACCACCGACCCCGTGCGCATGTACATGCGCGAAATGGGCTCGAGCGAGCTGCTTACACGCGCCGGCGAAATCGAAGTGGCCAAGCGCATCGAAGACGGCCTCCAGGAAATGATCCAGGCGATCGCGGCATGCCCGTCGATCGTCGCGACGATCCTCGCCGACGCTGACCGTATCGCCGCTGATGAGATGCGCATCGACGAACTCGTCGACGGCATCGGCAGCGACGAGGCTGCGCAGGAACCCGCCATGGCCGAAGCCGACGGCAGCGAAGAGGTCGAAGCCCAAGCCTCTGACGAAGAAGAATCGGACGACTCGAGCGATGACGAAGACGACAGCGATAACAGCAAGGCCAACGAGGCCCTGCTTGCCCAGCTGAAGGCAGACAGCCTCGCAATCTTCGCACGCGTTCGCGCGCTGTTCGAGCAGATGGCATGCACGGCGGACGCCAATGCGCGTGCTTCGGCCGCGGAAATGCAGATCTGCGCCGACATCCAGACCGAACTCGCGCCGATCCGCTTCACGGCCCGCACGATCGACCGCCTGTGCACGCTGCTGCACGAGCAGGTCGCGCAGATTCGCGCGATCGAGCGCAATGTGCTCTCCATCGTCGTCGATCGCTGCGGCATGCCGCGCGAAGCCTTCGTCGAGCAGTTCCCGGGCCACGAAACCGACCTGGACTGGGGCGTGCGCGCCGCTGCAGCGTCGAGCAAGTACGGTCCCGCGATCGCACGCAGCCTGCCGGCCATCCAGTCCGAACAGCGCAAGCTCGCCGACATCGAAGCGGCGGCATCGCTGTCGCTGCAGCAGATCAAGGCGATCAACCGCCGCATGACCGTTGCTGAATCGAAGATGCGTCAGGCGAAGGGCGAGATGGTCAAGGCCAACCTGCGTCTCGTGATCTCGATCGCGAAGAAGTACGTGAACCGCGGCATGCAGTTCCTCGACCTCATCCAGGAAGGCAACATCGGCCTGATGAAGGCGGTGGACAAGTTCGAATATCGCCGCGGCTGGAAATTCTCGACGTACGCGACGTGGTGGGTGCGTCAGGCCGTGACGCGTGCGCTGGCCGACCAGGCGCGCACGATCCGCGTGCCGGTGCACATGATCGAAACGATCAACAAGCTCAACCGCATCTCGCGCGAGATCCTGCAGCAAACGGGCGTGGAAGCGCACCCGGCGGACCTCGCCGCGCGCATGGGCATGACCGAAGAGAAGGTGCGCGGCATTCTCAAGATCGCCAAGCAACCGGTCTCGCTCGAAAGCCCCGTGGGCGACGACGGCGACGCGACGCTCGGCGACATGATCGAGGACGCCGGTTCGGCCTCGCCGGCCGACGCTGCGATCCACGCGAACATGCGCGCAGCGATCGACGAGGCGCTCAAGGCGCTCTCGCCGCGCGAAGCGAAGGTGCTGCGCATGCGTTACGGCATCGACACGACCTCGGACCACACGCTCGAGGAAGTGGGCAAGCAGTTCGACGTGACGCGCGAGCGTATCCGCCAGATCGAAAGCAAGGCGATGCGCAAGCTGATGCACCCGAGCCGCGCCGATAAGCTGCGACCGTTCCTGGAGCGTTAAGCGGTTTTTGATCGCTACGCTATTTGCAGCTGGAATGGGAAAAGCCCGTCACGCAAGTGACGGGTTTTTTGTTTTGCGGAGCAGCGTTTTGCGGCTTCTTTTGGCAAAAGCGGTTGGCGCACACCGTCGGCGTGACGGCAACGCACTGGGCGGCTATATTGAGATGCCGCGGTGACTTCCGTGTGTTCCGCCTCCGGAAGCTCGGCAACGAAAACATGGACACTGTTCAACAAGAACTTATGACGAAGACGATCTCGCGAATCCTGATCGCGCATCCCCGCTTTCCACCATTGGCCGATGACTACGCCGATGCTTTCGAGAAGGCAGGCGTGGAGGCGAAGACCTTCATCATCGAGGATCAGATCCACTGGGTCTCGCGCTACGTCTTTCGCAGAATCAACAAGCTCGCCCGTACGCTTCGCCTGGTGCCGAGAGGCACGGATCTATTCCGCAAGCACCGCCTCGGTGAAGAAAACCATCTTGCGACCCGGCTCAGCGAAGAAGTGGCAGCCTATGAGCCCGATGTCGTTCTTTGCATTCATGGCAAAAGAGCTGAAATCTTCCAGCTGCGAGAATCAAACGTCGTGAAGATCGGCTGGTGGGTAGAGCAAAGCAACAACTGGTCCGATCTGGAAGCTGCCTCGCGCGGTTTTGACCTCTACTTTGCATTCGCACCCGAAGTCGTTGACACGATCGCTTCGCACGGCCGTGACGCTCGCTACCTGCCGCATGGTGCAAATGTTCGTCAGCACTATCCGATTGCCGGCAGTGCGAAGGAAATCGACCTCGTATTTGTCGGAGCATGGAGTCCGTGGCGCGATCAGGTCATTGCGAGCGCTTTCGAAGTGACTCAGGACATCGCGCTTTACGGGCATTCGTGGATCAAGAAAAGCCGGCTACCTCGCGATGTGCTGCGCCGCATCCACAAGGGAGAGTTGATCCTCGGTACGCAACTGAACGAGCTTCATAACAAGGCCCGCGTGGTCCTCAATGCCGACCGGACAGTAAGGCTGGGGCTGAACATGAGATATTTCGAGGTTCTCGCCAGCGGATCATGCCTGCTGACGGATAATGCCCTCGATCTCCACAACTATTTCGCCGATAACGAGCATTTGTGCGTCTATCAAGATCTCGAGGACATGCAGCGCAAGCTGCGTTGGCTTCTGGACAACGAAGACGAGCGCCGGCGAATCAGCGCGAACGGTTTCCGGGAAGTCACACAGCGCCACACTTGCGACCACCGGGTCCAGTCACTGATCGCGTCGATCAGCCAGTTGCGATGACACTGCGGGTGACGACTCGACTTCGAACTTCCGCTTGGCGGCGCCGACCTGAGTGTAGGTTGCGGCGCCGTTGTCCGAACCGAGGCTGCGACAGCCAACTCGACGTGACGGAGTAATCCCGCGCGGAACTGAAGCGTAAACGCCAGAACCCCGGTTCTCTTTCGGAGACACCGGGGTTCTGGACGTACTGCATAAGGAGCCTGACGATTACCTACTTTCACACGGGCAATCCGCACTATCATCGGCGTGGAGTCGTTTCACGGTCCTGTTCGGG
>DATBXG010000116.1:0-4088 GCA_036514415.1 Paraburkholderia sp. | reverse complement strand
CTGTTCGGCGCGGGCCACGTGGGCGCGGCGCTCGTGCGCGTGCTCGGCACGCTGCCCTGCCGCGTGCTGTGGGTCGACGAGCGCGACGCCGCGTTTCCGACGCCCGAGGCCTTCGCGCGGCTCAACGCGCCCAACGTGGCGATCGACGCCAACGACGCGCCCGACGAAGCCGTGGACACCGCCCCGCCCGGCACGAGCTTCATCGTGATGACGCACGATCATTCGCGCGACCTCGATCTCGCCGAGCGCATTCTGCGCCGCGGCGATTTCCTGTTCTTCGGCATGATTGGCTCGCACACGAAGCGCAAGCAGTTCGAGCACCGGCTCGCCGCGCGGGGCATCGACCCCGTGCAGATCGCGCGCATGCATTGCCCGCTCGGCGTGGACGGCATCGTCGACAAGTCGCCTGAAGTGATCGCGATCTCGGCCGCCGCGCAACTGTTGCAGGCGATCGAGGCAGCGAAACCGGCGAGCGCGGCGCATGCCGCAGCAGCCCATTCCGCGTGATGTCAAACACTGAAGACCCCATAAGCCAATCGAACCGACCATGACGATCACGACCACTGCCAGCGCAAAGGCGCTCATCGAGAAGGCCGCCAATGCGCCGAAGGCCGAGCTGCACATCCATATCGAAGGCTCGCTCGAACCCGAGCTGATCTTCGCGCTCGCCCAGCGCAACAACGTGAAGCTCGCGTACGACTCGATCGACGCGCTGCGCGCGGCCTACGCGTTCACCGACCTGCAGTCCTTCCTCGACATCTACTATGCGGGCGCGAGCGTGCTGCTCACCGAGCAGGACTTCTACGACATGACGATGGCCTACTGCGAGCGCGCGCTCGCCGACCACGTCGTGCACGCCGAAATCTTCTTCGATCCGCAAACGCACACCGAGCGCGGCGTGCCGATCGAAACGGTGGTCGCCGGTATCGACCGCGCGCTCGCCGACGCCGAAAAGCGCGGCCTCTCGAGCAAGCTGATCCTGTGCTTCCTGCGCCACTTGAGCGAAGCCGATGCGCTCGCTACATTCGAAGCCGCGCGCCCGCTGTTCTCGCGCTATGCGCGCCTGATCGGCGTGGGCCTCGACTCCTCCGAGCGCGGCCATCCGCCTTCGAAGTTCGAGCGCGTGTTCGAGAAGGCGCGTGCGATGGGCCTGAAGCTCGTCGCGCACGCGGGCGAAGAAGGCCCGCCCTCGTACATCTACGAAGCGCTCGATCTGCTCAAGGTCGACCGCGTCGATCATGGCGTGCGCAGCATCGAAGACGCAGCGCTCGTCACGCGTCTGGCCGACACGCGTGTGGCGCTCACCGTGTGCCCGCTCTCGAACACCAAGCTCTGCGTGTTCGACGACATGACGCAGCACACGCTCAAGCAGCTGCTCGACAAGGGCGTGGCGGTGACCGTCAACTCAGACGACCCCGCCTACTTCGGCGGCTACGTCAACGAGAACTACCGCGCGATCATCGAAGCGCTCAAGCTCGACGACGACGAGGTGTACACGATCCTGCGCAACGGCTTCGAGGCGTCGTTCGTGACGCCCGAAGAACGCGCCGCGCTGATCGCGAAGCTCGACGCGAACTGGAGCCGCGCCGCCAGCTAGACCAGCTAGTACGCGGCCCGATCCGCACGGCAAGCCCCAGCCCGGGCTGTCACACGAATCCGGCCCGGCGCGCGAGCGCCGGGCCGTGGGTCCTCTTGCGCTGCGTTTTCCGGGGCGGCGCGCGGCGACCGGGACAAGCACTGGATCACTACCTGATTTTTTGGAGACGAAGTTCCCATGACTCAATCGGCTTACCGCGCAAAACTGTTGACGTTCACCGGCGACCCTGCGCAATCGTCCGACGCCGCTGTCTACGACGAAGACGGCGTCGTGATCGTCGAAGACGGCCACGTGGTCGCCTCGGGCGCGTGGTCCGCGCTCAAGTCGCGCGTGAATGAAAGCGCGACGGTCCACGAGCTGCGCGACAAGCTGATCGTGCCGGGCTTCATCGACACGCACATCCACTATCCGCAGACGGACATGATCGCCTCGCCGGCGCCGGGCCTGCTGCCGTGGCTGAACACCTACACGTTCCCGACCGAGCGTGGCTTCGAGAACGAAGCGGTGGCGCAGGACACGGCGCGCTTCTTCGTCGACGAACTGCTCGCCTGCGGCACGACCACGGCGCTCGTTTATTGCACCGTGCACAAGCAGTCGGCCGATGCGCTCTTCACCGCGAGCGAAGCGAAGAACCTGCGCATGGTCGCCGGCAAGGTGCTAATGGACCGTCACTGCCCCGAGTTCCTGCGCGACACGCCGCAAACGGGCTACGATGACAGCGCGGAGCTGATCGGCCGCTGGCACAACCGCGGGCGCCAGATGTACGCGCTCACGCCGCGCTTCGCGCCCACTTCGACCGAAGCGCAGCTCGAAGCGTGCGGCGCGCTTGCGAAGGCGCATGCCGACGTATTCATCCAGAGTCACGTGGCCGAGAATCCCGACGAGGTGAAGTGGGTCAACGATCTGTTCCCGGGCCATCGGAGCTATCTCGACGTCTACGACCACTACGGACTGCTGCGCCGCCGCGCGGTGTACGGCCACTGCATCTGGCTCGACGACGAAGACCGCCGGCGCATGGCGCAAACGGGCGCGGTTGCCGCGCACTGCCCGACCTCGAACCTGTTCCTCGGCAGCGGCCTGTTCGACTTCGACAAGGCCGGCGCATCGTCGATGCCGGTGACGCTCGCCACCGACGTGGGCGGCGGCACCTCGTTCTCCATGCTGCAGACGATGAACGAAGCGCACAAGGTCGCGCGCATGGGCGGTCACCACCTCACGGCCACGCGCATGTTCTGGCTCGCGACGGCGGGCGCGGCGCAGGCGCTCGATCTCGCCGGCCAGATCGGTACGCTCGCGCCGCAGAGCGAAGCGGACTTCGTCGTGCTCGATCCGCGGGCCACGCCGCTGCTCGCAAGGCGCACCGCGCGAGCCGAATCGCTGGAGGAACTGCTGTTCGCGTTCGCCCTGCTCGGCGACGATCGCGCCGTGTTCGAGACCTACGCGGCGGGCCAGCGCGTGCACAGCCGCGACGGCGGACGCCGCTAATGCCGACGTTCTGTCGCGAATCGCAAAAAAAAAGACGCGTCGAACATGAGGTCCGGCGCGTCTTTTTATTCGGCAGGCACGTCGAACGTGCCTCAATGTGACTATTTCGCCGGGGCCGCCTGCGGCGGCGCCGTATTGCCCTGCCCCGCATTCGTTGGCGCCGCACCGGTCTCGTTCGGCGCGCCGCCGCTCTTGCCAACCGGAATCTTGACCTCCGTCACCGTGCCGTTTGCCAGCGGGAAATTCCCCAGCGCGCTCTGCACGAGAAAAGGCATCACGCGCACGAGCGAGGGATCGTCGCCGGAGGTGCGCGCCGTCACGTTATAGACCTCCTTGCCGCTCGCCTTGTCGGTGATGCGAATGCCGAGCGCATGCGAATACACCGGATACGTCTGGTTCACATAGGCGGGCTGATACGGTCCCCACGCGCCCCACGGGTTCCAGGGCCCCCAGTACGGGCCCGGCCAGGGGTTGTAGAACACGGGCTGCGCAACCGTCACCGTGTCCGTGCGGCTGCCGTAGGCGAGGCCCACCAGATAGTGCGCCTGCGGCTCGGCGACCAGGCGGAACGCGTGCATCGCGAGCCCGTTGGCGACGAACTGCTCGTAGGTGCTCTGCTCGATGCTCTGGCTCTGCTCGGGACTGCGTTTGAATGCAAAGGTACGTGTGGCGTCGCTGCCGCCGTCCCATGCCGAGAAAGCGGTCACCTGGCTCGTCACGTACGTCGTGCAGCCGGAGAGCGTGAGAGCGAGCGCCGCCAGCATCAGGAGCGCGCGGCGGGTCCATCGGTCGTGCATCATGGTCTTCTCGTAGCAGTGTTGCTTCGGTTGGAAAAGTGCAGTCGTGGGGGCCGCCCTCTCCGATACGGTACTGCTGGCGTGCTTGTTCCACGGTCGTTCCGTGCTCAATCCACGGCGGTCGGGTGATGTTGTGCGGTCCGCGGGCCATCCAGCAGGGCCCGATCATACTGACTCGCGCCGCCGCGCGAAAGTTCGGGGATCGGCCA
>DATBXG010000115.1:0-5973 GCA_036514415.1 Paraburkholderia sp. | reverse complement strand
CCTGTGCTGGGCCATCGACAACAACCTCACCCGCAAGGTCTCGGCCAATGACGCGATGGTCGTCGCCTGCACCAAGGGGCTCGTGGCCGGCCCCGTGAATATCGGCGTTGCGCTCGCTGCGGGCGCGCACTGGCCCGCGTGGCACGTGGCCGGCGGCGCCATGGCCGTGGGTTTCGCGGGCTACGGCGTGAGCCTCGTGCTCTTCGTCGTCGCGCTGCGCCATCTCGGCACGGCGCGCACCGGCGCCTACTTCTCCGTGGCGCCGCTCTTCGGCGTGGCGCTTTCGCTGCTGCTGTGGCCCGAGCGCCCCGCGTTCACCTTCTGGCTCGCACTCGCGCTGATGGCGTTCGGCGTGTGGCTGCACGTGCGCGAGCGTCATGAACACGCGCATACACACGAGCCGCTGGAACACACCCACGCGCATCGCCACGACGAGCACCATCAGCATGAGCACGATTTCGCCTGGGACGGCGCGGAGCCGCACACGCACCCCCATCGTCATGCACCGATCACGCATAGCCACGCGCATTACCCCGACGTGCACCATCGCCACGCGCATTGACGGCAGGGCGTGGGCGGCCGACGCGCCTTCAACTGCGGCATCGGGAACGACCTCGCGATGGTGCTGGATCGCTGCCGAAAACGACGTCAAGATTTCCCAAGTGCGCCGCGCATTGGGCGCGCAAGATGCACTCGTCAAACAAGACGAAGGAGACAAGTGCGATGGCTACCGTCTACCGGGACATTCCCGTTGAAACTGCCGCGGAAAACGTCTGGGCCGCGCTGCGCGACCCCGCCAACGTCGCCCGCGTATTCGCAGGCGTGCTGACCGATGCGCGCATGGAAAACGACGTGCGTTGGGTCACGTTCGCCAACGGCAACGTGATCGAGGAACGCGTGATCGGCGTCGACGACGCGCGCATGCGCGTTACCTATACGGTGGGCGGCGGACGCTTCGAACATCATCACGCGACGTTGCAGGTCGTGCCCGAAACGCCCGAAGCGCCCGGCCGCTGCCGCGTGGTCTGGATCAGCGACTTCAAGCCCGACGAACGGATCGAGATGGTCGAACCGCTCATGGACGCGGGCTGTGCGGCGCTCAGGCGGAATCTCGCCGGGGCATGAGCGTGGCTCCCGGCCAGGGACGCATCGCCGCATTCCCACTCCGGCGGACATCATTCTGAAAACGGGTTTGAATGAAGATTAGCGACGGGGCGTCTTGCGTGGTCACGCCGCCCAAATTTGCGAGGGTCAGGCGCGACAGACAGTTAGTTGCGCAAACGTCCGCTGCCCGACTTGCGGAAGATCGAACGATGCGTTTTGCCATAGAGAAACGGACTGTGCGGCGGCGCCCACACCGGCACGCCGCTTGCGTTCACAATGGTGCCAGATGACTTGACGACAGGAGCGGCGATGGGGGCAGGTAAATCAACGTGGATCGTGCAATGGGTCGCCGTGTGCATGGCCCTTTCGGGGATGGGGACAGCGCACGCGGCGGGAACCTTCGACGGCGACTGGAACGTGACGCTCACGTGCCCCAAGGTTGCAGGCGGCGTATCCGGCTACCGGTACCAGTTCCCCGCCGAAATCCAGGAGAACGTCCTGCACGGCGAACATGGCGTGAGGGACGCGGCCGGTTGGCTCACGCTGGATGGCAAGCTCGAACCCGACGGATCGGCCACGCTCGTCGCACAAGGCTTGACGAGTTCGGCGCCGTACGCGCCTGGTCAGGCGTATACGTATGACGTGAGCGCGCAGTTCGACGCGACTACGGGCAGCGGTTCGCGCGCGACCACGCGCAAATGCGACGTCGTGTTCGCCAAGCAATGAGCAGCAGAAACTGCGGACAGCTCGCGCAAACTGGCGCCAGAAAAAGAAAAAGCCCGCCAGAGAGGGCGGGCTGAATCCATATCAGGAGGAGACATGGAGGAGACGCGTTAAGCATAGGGTTTTCCCCTAAGCCGTGCAACTGCTTTCTTCACGCCTCCGCCTCTCGCCGGATTCGTGCCTGCTTCGTGCCGGATTAGCGCCGGTGCGCATGCGCTACCATCGCCGAATGTCCGAACACCCCCTGCCCGCACCCACCGCGCCGCTCACGGTCACGGCTCTGTCGCAAAGCCCATACGCCACCGCCATGGCGTGCGCTATTGCGCTGCTTGCCTGGTGTGCGCTCGCCGCGCAAACCGACATCACGATCCACCGCATGGCGCTGCGCGGCTTCGATACGATCGAGGCGATCAGCCGGCTCACCGCCTACCTCACCAACCTCACGGTGCTGCTCGTCGCGCTCACCTACACCTGCGTCGCGCTGCGCGTGCGCGCGTGGCCGGGCCGCTTTCTCAGCGCACCGGCAACGGTCAGTGCGGTCACGTTGTATATCGTTTTCGTTGGCATTACTTATAATTTGCTGCTGCGGCATCTCTGGACACCGCATGGTTATCGCGCCCTGGTCAACGAAAGCCTGCACAGCCTCATCCCGCTGCTGTGCGTGGCGTACTGGCTGCTGTTCGTGCCGCGCTTCGTTCTCGCCGCTCGCGAACTTCTCGCGTGGCTCGTCTATCCGCTGGTCTACCTCGCCGTTACGTTCTGGCGCGGCAGCGAGACGGACTTCTACCCCTATCCGTTCATCGACGTGGGGCAGCTCGGCTACGCCCGGGCACTCGTCAACAGCGCGTTGCTGCTCGCCGCCTTCATGATGCTGATGGCGTTCTTCATCACGATCAACGCGCGAAGACGGCCAGCCATCGCGGCAAACATCGGGCTCGCCGGGACGGACTTGCGGCGCCCTGACTAACTCGCCATACTCCAGCAAGGCAGCGCCCCGCGGCGCGATGTTTCGACCAACCCTGACACGTTTGCTGAAATCTTGAACGCGGATTTCCCGGCTGACGCAGCGACGCTGCAACGATGTGTCCACGAGCGCTTCACTACGGACCGCGAAACGCCGCAGCGGCAACTGCCCGCGTGGCGCGACCGGCTGTCCCATTTCCTCGACGTGCCGATCACGCGCGCACAGATCGCGCACGGCTTTCGCGGCTCCATCGAAAGCTATCGCAGCGGCGACCTCTCGTTCATGGACTGCCGCACCGACGCCGTCGGGCAGCAGCGTCGCGCCGCGCGCATTTCCACCGATTCCGTGCGCACCTATGTTTTCCACGTGCTCATGGAAGGCGTGATCGAAACGACGACCGGGCTCTATCCGAAACGCATCGCAACGCAAACACTGCCCGGCATTCTCGCGCTCGACATGGGACAGCCCATGCAGATGGCGCGCACGGACTGCCGCGTGCTGGCGCTGTTCGCCCCGCGCTCGCTCATCGAGACGGTGCTGCCGGAACCCGAAGCGATACACGGCAAGATGCTCGACTATCACACGCCGGTCGCGCGCATGGTTCCCGAGCACCTCGCCCACCTTTGCCACGCGCTGCCGCTCATGAGCGCCGCCGACGCGCACGACGCAATGCGCGTCTGCACGCTCCTGATCGCCACAGCGTTTGGCGAGCAGGCGCGCCTGAACGGCAACGCGCGCGCGGCCGCTCGTGCCGCCGCGTTCGCGAGCGCGCGCCGCTACATCGACGACAATCTGCACGAAACGGATCTATCGCCCGAGCGCGTGCTGGGTGTGTCGCCGCTCTCGCGCCCGACGCTCTACCGCCTGTTCGAACATGAAGGCGGGCTCGCGGCGTATATCCGCAACCGGCGGCTCGCCCAGGCCGCCGAGGATCTGCGCCGCTACCCGCACAGGCCGGTCGTCGAGATCGCGTATGGACTTGGTTTCGCGAGCGCTTCGGATTTCAATCGCGCGTTCAGGCGCGCGTTCGACATGTCGCCGCTGGAGTTCCGGCACTTTTCCCTTGTCACGCCGGCTTGAGCGCCGGTTTGCGCTCATGGCCGCTTTTTCCCGATTCCCATGCCTGTCTATATCGCCCTTCTACGCGCCGTGAACGTCGGCGGAACCGGCAAGCTCCCCATGGCAGAACTACGCGCCATGTGCGAAGCGCTCGGTTTCGCGCGCGTACGCACCTATATCGCGAGCGGCAACGTGATGTTCGAGAGCCGGCTTGCTGAGGCCTCGGTGAAGCAGAAGCTCGAACAGAGACTGGAGGCTTATGCGGGCAAGCCTGTTGGCGCGGTAGTGCGTTCGGCTGCGGATCTGGCTGCGGTGATGCAAGGCAATCCGTTTCCCGATGGCGCGCCCGATCGCACCGTCGCCATCTTCCTGGACGCGCCGCCGCCCGCCGATGCGCTCGACAACGTGAGTGGCCAGAAGGCCGAGGAAATCTGTTTAGGTACCCGTGAAATCTACGTGCATTACAAGGACGGCATCGGGCAGTCGAAGCTCAGGATTGCCGCAGCCAAAGTGGGCACGGCACGCAACATGAATACGGTAGCGAAGCTTCTGGAAATGGCGCAGGCGTAAGCGCCGCTTGGCTCGCGCCGCAACGCTGCAACACTCCAGGGACCTGTCTTTCAACGACTCGAAGAAAAAGCCATGATTACCTGCTACCTGCGTTACGTGATCGATCCGTACCGGCTCGAAGAATTCGAAACCTACGCCAGGATGTGGATTCCGCTCGTGGAGAAGTTCGGCGGCAAGCATCACGGCTACTTCCTGCCTTCAGAAGGCGCCAACAATATCGCGCTCGCGCTGTTTTCGTTCCCGAGCTTCGCGGCCTATGAAACGTACCGCGCCGACTCCATGAAGGACGCCGATTGCCAGGCGGCGTTTCGCTATGCCGTGGAAACGCGTTGTATCGTGAGTTACGAGCGGAGTTTTTTCAGGCCGGTGATGTCGTAGTCGGCATTGTGTGACTGCGCAGACGCAGCGATGCATCGCAATCGCTACAATGCATCGCTAACTCCTGAACGGATGAGATGACCATGCCGATTCGCATCACCTGCCTGTGCGGAAAAACAAGCGTCGAACTCCACGGTGAACCCGCAGCGCGCGCAAACTGCCATTGCGCTGCGTGCCGTGATTTTTATGGCACCGCCATGCTCTCGGCAACCGCATGGCACGCCGACGCGGTGCGGCCAACCCAAAACTCAGGCCGCATTTTCAGGCACCCTGTGAAGCAGCTTTCGAAAACGTTTTGTGCTGAGTGCGCCGAGGTCATGTTTGGGACCAATCGCCTCGGTATGCGCGTGGTGCCCAATGCTATCGTTGCGCGTACAACCGGCGGCACGCTCGATGCACACCTCGTGCCGACCATGCACCTCTTCTACCGGCACCGTGTCATCGATATCGCGGATACGCTGCCCAAATTCCTCGACGGCTGGGACGGTCCGCTGTACGACGCGTCGTAAGCACTCTCCGACGCGTCATCCCTTCCTGTCGGCGCCGCCAAAGTCGGCTGCGTCGTCGTCTCGCGCGCTCACTTCACCGCGGAAGCCGCGGCCTTGCACACTTCGGCATCCTGATCACCCGTTCCGCCGCTGCAACCGATCGCACCGATGACCTTGCCGTCCTCGATTAGCGGAAAGCCGCCCGGCGAAGCCACGAGGCTTGGGCCGAACGTGGCAATGTAGGAGTGGCCGCTTTCGAACTGGTTATAGAACACGCGCGTCTCACGCCGAAAGCGTGCGGACGTGCGCGCCTTGTTCTGCGAAATTTCGACCGACGCATATTGCGCGCCATCCATGCGCTCGAACGCAACGAGCTCGCCATGCGGGTCGACCACGGCAATGTTCATTTTCCAGTCGTGCTTGCGCGCCTCGGCCTCCGCGAGCGCGAGCAGATGTTTCGCGACATCGAGCGCGACAGGCGAACCGTAAGGAATGTCGTAAGGTATGCGCTCAGGCACGCTGGCCGCGGGCGGCGCGGAAGCTGACGCCGAGGGCGGCGCAGCTGACGTTTGGGCCTGCACGGCGGTTGCGAAGACGAGGCAGGCCGCGCCTGCGATCTGAACAGAGCGATGCATCGCACACTCCTTCATCGGCGGGCGTAAGGCGCAACGCGCGTGTAGCCCTAGC
>DATBXG010000114.1:0-3803 GCA_036514415.1 Paraburkholderia sp. | reverse complement strand
GTTGCCGTTGGCGAAAAACTTAAAGTAGAACAGATACCGGCTGACATTGACGCAGAAATCACGCTCGACCAGGTTCTCGCAGTGGGCGAAGGCGAATCGATTAAGTTCGGTACGCCGCTGGTCAGTGGGGCTTCCGTCAAGGCCACCGTTGTGTCGCAAGGCCGACACGCCAAAGTGACCATCTTCAAGATGCGTCGCCGGAAGCACTACCAGAAGCATGGCGGCCACCGCCAGAACTACACCGAACTGCGCATCGACGCGATCAACGCGTAAGCGCACGCAGGTAAAGGAGCAAACAAATGGCACACAAAAAGGCAGGCGGGTCGTCACGTAACGGCCGCGACTCAGAGTCGAAACGACTTGGCGTGAAGGTGTTCGGTGGCCAGGCAATCCTCGCAGGCGGCATCATCGTTCGCCAGCGCGGCACGCGTATGCACCCGGGCCTGAACGTCGGCATCGGCAAGGACCACACGCTCTATGCGCTGGTCGACGGCCATGTCGCGTTCGCGATCAAGGGCGCAGGCAACAAGCAACTGGTCAACGTCGTCCCGGTAGCGGCCTAAGCTTTAGACCGCTCGCGAGCGGGCTTAAACGCGACGCTAGGAAGGCCCCGCGAAGTTTGCGGGGCCTTTTTGTTTATCCGGAACCTTTCAGGGTCTGATTGGGGTTCCGGGGCGTCGTCGGACGCGCGACCAGGTTGGCCAGTTTCGGCCGCGGCGGGCAAAATACCGACATACACGGGACGGAGTAACGCATGAAGTTCATTGACGAAGCGAAGATCGAAGTCATCGCCGGCGATGGGGGCGATGGCAGCGCGTCGATGCGACGCGAGAAGTTCGTCCCGTTCGGCGGGCCGGACGGCGGCGACGGCGGGCGGGGCGGCAGCGTCTACGCGGTGGCCGACCGCAACATCAACACCCTCATCGACTACCGCTACACGAAGAAGCACCAGGCGCGCAACGGTGAGAACGGCCGCGGTTCGGACTGCTACGGCAAGGGCGGCGACGACATCGCGCTGCGCATGCCGGTGGGCACGGTCATTACCGACCAGGACACGGGCGAGCTGATCGCCGACCTGACCGAGCACGAGCAGCAAGTGATGGTCGCGCAGGGCGGTGCGGGCGGCCTCGGCAACCTGCATTTCAAGTCGTCCACGAACCGCGCGCCGCGCCAGAAGACCGACGGCAAGCCCGGCGAGCGCCGCATGCTCAAGCTCGAGCTGAAGGTGCTGGCCGACGTCGGCCTGCTCGGCATGCCGAACGCGGGCAAGTCCACGTTCATCGCCTCGGTGTCGAACGCGAAGCCGAAGATCGCTGACTACCCGTTCACGACGCTCGCGCCGAACCTGGGCGTGGTGCGCGTCGGGCCGAGCAAGAGCTTCGTGATCGCCGACATTCCGGGCCTGATCGAAGGCGCCGCGGAAGGCGCGGGCCTCGGTCACCAGTTCCTGCGCCACCTCCAGCGCACGAACCTGCTGCTGCATCTGGTCGATCTCGCGCCGTTCGACGAAAGCGTCGACCCGGTCGCGGAGGCGAAGGCGATCGTCGGCGAGCTGCGCAAATACGACGAGACGCTCTATGAGAAGCCGCGCTGGCTCGTGCTGAACAAGCTCGACATGGTGCCGGAAGACGAGCGTGCCGAACGCATTGCCGACTTCGTGAAGCGTTTCGAGTGGGACGGTCCCGTGTTCGAGATTTCGGCGCTCACGGGGCAGGGCTGCGAGAACCTGTGCTACGCAGTGTACGACTACGTCTCGGCGCACTCCGACGCGCGCCGCGCGGCCGAAGCCGAAGACCTCGCTTCCGACGTGCGCTTCCGTGAAGGACAAGGCGGGAACGCCGGGCAGCCGCAGGAGTAATTCGCCGTACAGGCCAGCGCGCGAGCCGCGCCGGCAGCGCCAAGGAAGCTTCACGCGTCATCACATTTGGGGAGACCGCGCAGTATGCGTTCCGTCATCGCCGATTCGCGGCGTCTGGTAGTGAAAGTCGGCTCGAGCCTCGTCACCAACGACGGGCGCGGGCTCGATCATGCGGCAATCGGCCGCTGGGCCGCGCAGATTGCGGCACTGCGTGCGCAGGGCAAGGAGGTCGTGCTCGTGAGTTCGGGGGCGATCGCCGAAGGGATGCAGCGTCTTGGCTGGACGAAGCGCCCGCGCGAGATCGACGAGCTTCAGGCCGCCGCGGCGGTCGGGCAGATGGGCCTCGCGCAGGTGTACGAGAGCCGCTTTGCCGAGCACGACATTCGCACCGCGCAGATCCTGCTCACGCACGCCGATCTGGCTGACCGCGAACGCTATCTCAATGCGCGCTCCACGCTCCTCACGCTGCTGCGCCTGGGCGTCGTGCCGATCATCAACGAGAACGACACCGTGGTCACCGACGAAATCAAGTTCGGTGACAACGACACGCTCGGCGCGCTCGTCGCGAACCTGATCGAAGGCGATGCGCTCGTCATCCTCACCGACCAGACCGGGCTCTACACGGCCGATCCGCGCAAGGATCCGGCGGCGACGCTCGTGCAGGAAGCCGACGCCGGCAAGCCGGAGCTCGAGGCAATGGCGGGCGGCGCGGGGTCGAGCATCGGCCGCGGCGGCATGCTCACCAAGATCCTCGCGGCCAAGCGTGCCGCGCACAGCGGCGCGAACACGGTGATCGCGAGCGGGCGTGAATCACAAGTGCTCGTGCGGCTTGCTTCGGGCGAGGCGATCGGCACGCAGCTCATTGCGCGCACGGCGCGCATGGCGGCGCGCAAGCAGTGGATGGCCGACCATCTGCAGGTGCGCGGACATGTGGTGATCGACGACGGCGCCGTGCAGAAGCTCACCGCTGACGGCAAGAGTCTGCTGCCGATCGGCGTGACCGGCGTGCAGGGCGCATTCGCGCGAGGCGAGGTGATCGCTTGCCTGAACGGTGCGGGCGTGGAAGTGGCGCGCGGGCTCACCAATTACAGCAGCGCGGAAACGAAGCTGATCCAGCGTCATCCGAGCGGCGAGATCGAGGGCATCCTTGGCTATATGCTCGAGCCCGAGCTGATCCACCGCGACAATCTCGTGCTCGTCTGACCGGCAGTCCTCGCCGCGCATTGCAAAAAATCAAAAGCCGCTGCGCCTTGAGGCCGCAGCGGCTTTTTTCTTGTGCGTGCTGCGTGCAGCACGCACTGGCGCGGCTTTTAACGCACCAGCGTCGACTGCGTCCGGCCGTAGCGCAGGTTCTCGATGATGGCCGGCGCCTTGGCGATCGGCATCTTGTTCGCGCAGAAGTAGTCCTGATAAAGCCTCGACTGGTACGCGTTGAGCGTGCCGTTCTCGATGCGCGACCAGTTGTTCGCGACGGTCTGGTCCCAGCCGTTGTGATCGGCGTCGAGGCTCGCGTAGAGGCGCGACTCGTAGGTGTCGCAGCGAATCCCTTCGTAGTTTACGTTACGCGCGCCCGTCGGGCTCGTGATGACGATCGTGTAGCGCACGACGCCGTCCGTGCCGACCGTGAGCGAAGCGGGATCGACGGCGAACTTGAGCGGCGAGTTGTTCGAGACGTCGAACGGCAGCAGCTTCGCGTCGGCCTGCGGCAGCGTCGGCAAGGCTTCGAGCTTGTTCTCCTGCCATTCGCCCTTGCGGTCAAGCAGGTAGACGAACGCGCTGTCGTCCTTGTTCGTGGGACCGGAACTGGAGCACGCGGCCAGTCCTGACACAAGCAGCACACCGCCTGCGGCGCATGCCGCAGCAAGAGCAAATCGTTTCAAATTGGTTTTCCTCGAAGCACGGGCGCCAGTCACGAACGAACTGCGCCGCGAATGCGAACCGGCGG
>DATBXG010000113.1:0-2950 GCA_036514415.1 Paraburkholderia sp. | reverse complement strand
CGACGCACAGCACCGGCCCGAAGATTTCCTCGCGGTAGATCGTCATATCGGTCTTCACGTCGTCGAACAGCGTGCCGCCGAGGAAGAAGCCGTCCTCATGGCCGTCCACCTTGTGTCCGCGCCCGTCAACGACGAGTTTCGCGCCGGCGGCCACGCCCGCCTCGATATAGCCCTGCACCTTCGCGCGATGCACGACCGTGACGAGCGGGCCCATTTCCGAGGCGCCGTCCATGCCGCTGCCAATCTGAAGCGCCTTCACGCGCGGCGCAAGACGCTCGACCAGCTCGTCGGCGATATGGCCTACGGCCACCGCCACCGAAATCGCCATGCAGCGCTCGCCGGCCGAGCCATAGGCCGCGCCGATCAGCGCGTCCACGGCCTGGTCGAGATCGGCGTCCGGCATCACGACGAGGTGATTCTTCGCGCCACCCAGCGCCTGCACGCGCTTGCCGTGCTTCGTGCCTTCCGTGTAGATGTACTCGGCAATCGGCGTCGAGCCGACGAACGACAGCGCGCTGACCTCGGGATGCGCGAGCAGCGCATCCACGGCCACCTTGTCGCCGTGCACGACGTTGAACACGCCGTCGGGCAGCCCCGCCTCCTTGAGCAGTTCGGCAAGCCGCAGCGAGGCCGAAGGATCGCGCTCCGAAGGCTTCAGCACGAAGGTGTTGCCGCACGCAATCGCGATCGGGAACATCCAGCACGGCACCATCATCGGGAAGTTGAACGGTGTGATGCCGGCAACGACGCCAAGCGGCTGGCGCAGATTCCAGTTGTCGATGCCGCCGCCGATCTGGTCGGTGAAATCGGTCTTCAGCAAATTGGGAATGCCGCACGCGAACTCGACCACCTCGATGCCGCGCATGACCTCGCCCTTCGCATCGGAGAACACCTTGCCGTGCTCGCGCGTGATGAGCTCGGCCAGTTCGTCGTGGTGCTGGTCGAGCAGGTCCTTGAACTTGAAGAGAATGCGCGCCCGCTTGATGGGCGCCGTCTCCGCCCACGCGGGAAACGCGGCCTGCGCGGCGGCGACGGCGGCGTCGACTTCGGCCACGGTGGCGAGCGGCACGCGGGCGCTCACCTTGCCGAAGGCCGGATTGAAGACATCGCCGTAACGGTCGCTCGTGCCGGCCAGCGGCTTGCCGTTGACGAAATGCGTCAGCGTGCGCACGCCCGCTTCGCTTTGATGTGTCTCGCCCATATGTGCCTCTTTTATCGTGCAGCCTGGATCCGGTTAGCGTAATCGCGAGGCAAGGGCGCGATCCAATGATTAATGCTCAACAGCGATATAAGGCGGTTTAATATCAGGAGATGGACCTGACCTTGCTACGAGCGTTCGTCATGGTCGCGCGCGAGGGCAACCTCACGCGCGCGGCCGCGCACCTCCATCTCACGCAGCCGGCCGTGAGCCTGCAGATCAAGCATTTGCAGGAGGCGCTTGGTGTCTCGCTCTTCACGCGCACGTCGCACGGCCTCGCGCTCACGCGCGACGGCCAGGCGCTCCTGCCCCACGCCGAACGCGCGCTCGCGGCGGCCGGCGACGTGCAGCGCGCCGCCGCTGCACTGCGGCACGAGGTGCGCGGGCGCCTGCGCATCGGCACGATTCTGGATCCTGCGTTCCTGCGCCTTGGTGGCTTTCTGCGTCAGCTCGTCGAAACCTGGCCGCAGATCGAAACCGCGCTGCGCCACGGCATGTCGGGCTGGGTGCTCGACCAGGTGCGCTCGCGCGAGCTCGACGTGGGCTATTACATCGGCCAGCCCGCGCCCGACCCCGACAGCTTCCACGCCATCACGCTTACGCGCTTCCAGTACCGTGTGCTAGCGCCCGCGGGCTGGAAAGACCGCGTGAAGGATGCGCGGGACTGGCGCGCGCTCGCCGCGCTGCCGTGGATCTGGACGCCGCCCGCCTCGGCGCACAACCGGCTGCTCACCACGCTCTTCGAAGCCGCGCACGCGAAACCCGTGAAGGTCGCGGAAGTGGACCAGGAACCGTCGATGCTCGATCTCGTGAAGTCGGGCGTGGGCCTCACGCTCGCGCGCGATTCCACCGCCCTCGCCGAGGCGCACGCGCACGGGCTCACCATCGTCGAAGGCGTGACGGTGCCGACCGAGCTCACCTTCATCACGCTCGCCGCGCGCCGCGACGAGCCCACCATCGCGGCGGCGCTGAAGGTCATCGAAACGCAATGGGCGATATGAGCCGCGCTCATGAAGACGGGCGGTTGCGGCCCGCGCCTTGCGCGCGAAACTGAACGGCGCGCGTAACAGCGCTGTCACACAAGTTTTGATAGATTGGGAATTCGCTCCGCGTTTTCGGCACGCTCGCCGGCGTGCGCACCCTGCGCGGCGCGTTCCCCGCCTCTCCCATCGTTCCCCTTGTTCCCTTCGTTCGACAGGAGTCTTGCATGGCCCGCAACATCGAAATCAAAGCCCGCGCCCGTCAATTCGACGCCTTGCGTGAGCGTGCCGCCCAGCTCGCCTCCGATGCACCGCTGATCTTTCGCCAGCAGGACTTCTTCTACGACGTGCCGCGCGGCCGGCTCAAGCTGCGCCAGTTCGACGACGGCACACCGCCCGAGCTGATCTTCTACCAGCGCGACGACCGCGACGGCCCGAAGGCCTCGTACTACACGCGCAGTCCCGTCACCAACGCCGAGGCCATGCATTCGCTGCTCGCCACGGCGCTCACCACACGCGGCATCGTCTCGAAGGAACGCCACGTGTATCTGGCGGGGCGCACGCGCATCCACCTCGACCGCGTGGACGGCCTGGGCGACTTCGTCGAACTGGAAGTGGTGCTCGGCCCAGAGGACGACGAGCAAGGCGGCGAGGCCGAAGCGCACGCCGTGTTCGCAAAGCTCGGCGTGGAGGAAAGCGATCTCGTCGCGGTGGCGTACGTGGATCTGCTCAACATGGCCAACGCGGCCTGACCTCTCATCTGCGGGCGGGC
>DATBXG010000112.1:0-3203 GCA_036514415.1 Paraburkholderia sp. | reverse complement strand
AGCCTTGTTAGCCCGCGACGCTCGCGCCCACCGCAGCGGCCGCGCAGATCGCGAGGAAATCACCCTCTTTCAGCGATGCACCACCGATCAGGCCGCCATCGATATCGGCCTGACGGAAGAGCTCCGCCGCATTTTCCGGCTTCACGCTGCCGCCGTAGAGCAGCGGCACGTCCGCCACCTGTGCGCCCTTGGCAGCGAGGCGCGCGCGCAGGAACGCATGCACCTGCTGGGCCTGATCCGAAGTCGCGCTCTTGCCCGTGCCGATCGCCCAGACCGGCTCGTAGGCGACGACGATGCGCGCCGCCTCGTCAATCGACAGCGCCGCCAGCACTGCGTCGAGCTGTGCGCCGACCACGCGCTCGGTTGCGCCGGATTCACGCTCTTCGAGCGTCTCGCCTACGCAGACGACGGGCGTGAGGCCCGCCGCGAGCGCGCGCTGCGCCTTCTGCGCGACGACTTCGGAGCTTTCGCCATGGTAAGCGCGGCGCTCCGAGTGGCCAACGATCGCAAAGCCGGCTTCGAAGTCGGCCACCATGCCGGCCGCGACTTCGCCGGTATAGGCGCCCTGCTCGTGCGCGGAAATGTCCTGCGCGCCCCACACGACCCGGCTGCCGCCGAGCAGCGCCTGCGCCTGTGCGAGGTACGGGAACGGCACGCACACGCCTACGCGCACGTCCGGGGGCAGCGCCTGCGCACCACGCGCGACGGCTTCGAGCAATGCCGCATTGGCCGCGAGGCGACCATGCATCTTCCAGTTACCGACTACGAGCTTCGATCGTTGTTTCGTCATTGTTCCGGTTGCTGTTAAAAGCGGACGCAAAACACATAATTTTACTGCGTGAAATCCAGGCGGGTCAAACCGCTGACCGTGCGATGCACGAAAAATACGTGAAAAAAATCCCGAAAAATCAAGCAAGAACCGGCGCGCGCCGGCTCAAAGGTCAGGCCGCGGCCCAGTCGAGCACGATCTTGCCGATGTGCTCACTGCTCTCCATCAGAGCATGGGCCTCGGCGGCCTGCGCGGCGGGGAACACGCGGAATACGACGGGTTTGATGCGGCCCTCTTCGATCAGGGGCCAGACCTTCGCCTTCAACTCCTGTGCGATCTGCGCCTTGAATTCCACGGAGCGCGCGCGCAGCGTCGAGCCGGTCACCGTGAGCCGGCGGCGCAGAATCTCGCCCATGTTGAGTTCGGCCCTGGAGCCGCCGAGCGTCGCGATGAGGACGATGCGGCCGCCGGTTGCAAGCGCAGAAAGCTCACGCGCCACATAGCCGCCCGCCACCATGTCGAGAATCACGTCAACGCCGCGATCGTTCGTGAGCGCCTTGACGACCTCGACGAAATCGCTGGTGCGATAGTTGATGGCGCGATCCGCGCCGAGCGCCTCGCAGGCGTGGCACTTGTCGTCCGAGCCCGCGGTCGCGAACACGCGGAAGCCGAGCGCGTGCGCGATCTGGATCGCCGTCACGCCAATGCCGCTCGAACCGCCCTGCACGAGCAGCGTCTCGTTCTCGCCGCCCTCGCCCTGGCCGAGATAGGCGCGCTGGAACACGTTGCTCCAGACCGTGAAGAAGGTTTCCGGCAGCGACGCCGCCTCGACGTCGGTGAGCCCATTCGGCACGGGCAGGCATTGCCCGAGCGGCGCGACCGCGTATTCGGCATAACCGCCGCCCGCAATCAGCGCGCACACGCGATCGCCGATTTTCAGACCAAACGGATTGTTCTTCTCGTCGATCGTTCCGCCCACGATCTCGCCCGCCACCTCCAGGCCCGGCAGGTCGGAAATGCCCGGCGGCGGCGCATAGGAACCCTTGCGCTGGAACACGTCGGGACGGTTCACGCCCGAGGCGCTCACCTTGATCAGCACTTCGCCGGCCTTCGGCTCAGGCGTTGGCCGTTCAGCCAGCTTGAGCACGTCCGGCGCACCGAATTCGGTAATCTCGACTGCCTTCATCTCGCGTCTCCGCAGGGCTCCGCGCCCCGGTCTGGGCGCCGCCGTCTGGATGGCGCTGCGCACGCGACATGATTGACGCGTGCACACTGCCATTCACCCTCATTGTCATGAAAAACGGCCGGCGCGTTTTGCACGCTGCCGGCCGTTGGAGCTTAGCGCTTTACTGCTGCGGTTCGCCCTGCGGTGCGCCGCCATTCGCCTGCTCATTGAGCAGCGCCTTGGCGGACAGGCGCACGCGACCCTTCTCGTCCGTCTGGATGACCTTGACCTTCACGACCTGGCCTTCCTTCAGATAGTCGTTGATGTCCTTGATGCGCTCGTTGGCGATCTCGGAGATGTGCAGCAGACCATCCTTGCCCGGCAGCAGGTTCACGATCGCGCCGAAGTCCAGCAGCTTGAGGACCGCGCCTTCGTACACCTGGCCCACTTCGATTTCGGCCGTGATGTTCTCGATGCGCTTCTTCGCTTCGGCCATGCCTTCGCTCGACGTCGAAGCGATGGTCACGACGCCGTCGTCGGAGATGTCGATGGTCGTGCCGGTTTCTTCCGTCAGCGCGCGGATCACCGAACCGCCCTTGCCGATCACGTCGCGGATCTTTTCCGGATTGATCTTGATGGTGATCATGCGCGGAGCGTACGCCGACAGTTCGGTGTTCACGCCCGAGACAGCCGAGGTCATCTTGCCGAGGATGTGCATGCGGCCTTCCTTCGCTTGCGCGAGCGCGACCTGCATGATTTCCTTGGTGATGCCCTGGATCTTGATGTCCATCTGCAGCGCGGTCACGCCAGCTTCCGTACCCGCGACCTTGAAGTCCATGTCGCCGAGGTGATCTTCGTCGCCGAGGATGTCGGTCAGCACGGCGAACTTGTTGCCTTCGAGGATCAGGCCCATCGCGATACCTGCGACGTGCGCCTTCATCGGCACGCCGGCGTCCATCAGCGCGAGGCAGCCGCCGCACACCGAAGCCATCGACGACGAACCGTTCGACTCGGTGATTTCCGAGACCACGCGGATCGAGTAGCCGAACTCTTCGGCGCTCGGCAGGCACGCGACGAGCGCGCGCTTGGCGAGACGGCCGTGGCCGATTTCACGGCGCTTCGGCGAGCCAACACGGCCCGTTTCGCCGGTCGCGAACGGAGGCATGTTGTAGTGGAGCATGAAGCGGTCGCGGTACTCGCCTTCGAGCGCGTCGATGATCTGTTCGTCGCCCTTGGTGCCGAGCGTCGCGACGACCAGCGCCTGCGTTT
>DATBXG010000111.1:0-3303 GCA_036514415.1 Paraburkholderia sp. | reverse complement strand
TCCTGCTGCGCAGGCGGCATGGCGCAACCGGCCAGAATGGATACGGCTGCGAGACTCCCGAGTCGTCGTCGAGTCAGTCTAAGGTTCATAACATTGCCATCACGTTTTCGAAGCCGGTCCCGCGCCATAGGTGCGCGTTGTCGGATGGCTTCGGCGGTCGCAGGCATGGCTTCGCCATCGCTCGCCTGGAATGAAAAAGGCGAACGCGTGCCAATACCCGGATGCAGCCCCAATAAGCCGCTAACCGCTAGTTATCTTTCACGTCTGGCGCAACCTGTCCCCGGCAGCCTGACCAGACCCCACATGCCGCCATCGAACGATGAAACTCGTTCAGGTGTGCCGGAAACTCACGGCGCACAGGAACGGCGGCGTAGGCCCCACCCAGCGTCACGGCATGTAGGCCGTTGCAGGCGCGCGGCGCCTGGCTGGACGAGACGTGCGGTGTCGAACGGATCGACACCTGATTTGCCATCTTGTAAGGCAGCCTGTTTAGCCAGCCTCCAAACGACGGCACTGCTTGACGGTGATGTATCGCGACCTCTTTTTAGGGGGGTCACATCACCCAGTGAAAGCACGAAACTCGTGCGTTGTTGGGTCGCATTATACCCAAAAGTTATTCCTGTCACGCGCGTGCACCACGAAACTCCATGATTTTTCACTATTGGCGTAACAAAGCCGTTCGTCTTGCGCCGCCGCATCCCTTGTCTGACAAGGGATTCGGACGTTCGCGAACGGCGTCGGCGGCGCTTCCTGCACCCCGGTACAATCGATCCTTTAGCTGGGGCACTCCGGCGCGCATCGCCGATTTCAAGGCGTCGCCGCACCGCCCCCGCAAGACCCGAACCCCACGAACCCGCATGAAAGTCACGCTGATTCCCGTCACGCCGTTCCAGCAAAACTGCTCGCTGCTCGTCGACGAAACGACAAACCGCGCCGCCGTGGTCGACCCTGGCGGCGACCTCGAGCGCATCGAGGCCGAGATCGAGCGCCAGGGCGTGCAGCTGGAAAAGGTGCTGCTCACCCATGGCCACCTCGACCATTGCGCCGGCGCGAAGGCGCTCGCCACGAAGTTCGGCGTGCCGATCGAAGGACCGCAGGAAGACGAGCGCTTCTGGATCGACCAGTTGCCGCAACAGAGCGTGCGCTTCGGCTTCGGTCACGCGGAGGCGTTCGAGCCCACGCGCTGGCTTCACGACGGCGACACGGTGCGCTTCGGCAGCGAGGAACTCGAGGTCTATCACTGCCCGGGGCACACGCCGGGCCACGTGGTCTTCTTCAGCCGCGAGCACCGGCTCGCCACGGTCGGCGACGTGCTGTTCGCGGGCTCGATCGGCCGCACGGACTTCCCGCGCGGCAATCACGCGGACCTGATCCGCTCGATCCGCGAAAAGCTCTGGCCGCTGGGCGACGACGTCACGTTCGTGCCGGGTCATGGCCCGGTTTCGACGTTCGGCGAGGAGCGCCGCTCCAACCCATACGTCGCAGATGGCGTACCTGGATGAAGGTGAAACGTTCGATGAATCAAGCCGCTATTGAGGAAATCTACGTCAGCACCGACGTCGAGGCCGACGGTCCGATCCCCGGCCCGCATTCGATGCTGAGTTTCGCTTCGGCGGCCTACACCGCCGACAAGCGTTTGATCGCCACGTTCTCGGCCAATCTCGAGATGCTGGATGGCGCGGCGCCGCACCCGGTGCAGGACGCCTGGTGGGAAACGCAGCCCGAAGCGTGGGCCGCGTGCCGCAAGGATCTGCAGGACCCGGCGGCGGCGCTCGTCGCCTATGTGGAATGGGTGGAGGCGCTGCCTGGCAAGCCCGTGTTCGTCGCGATGCCGGCAGGGTTCGATTTCACCTTCATGTTCTGGTACATGATGCGCTTCGCGGGGCGCTGCCCGTTCTCGTGGTCGGCGCTCGACATCAAGACGCTCGCGTTCGCGATGACGGGCCTGCCGTACCGCAAGTGCATCAAGCCGCGCTTTCCGAAGCACTGGTTCGACGACCATCCGCACACGCATGTCGCGCTTGACGACGCAATCGAGCAAGGCGCCCTCTTCTGCAACATGCTGGCCGACTTGCGCGCGCAGCACGCCGCGCTCGCCGCTGATGGGGACGACTCAGGGCAAAACGCCGCGAGTGCACCAGCAAATTAGGTGATCTCCCTCATCATTCGCACTTTACATTGCGCTCTGTTCTCCTGGCCTCTAACATTCAGGAATACAGCGACGCAATGGAGGCGCAGTTGACACTCGATACGTTCTCTCAGAAGATCCTGCGCCTGCTGCAGCTCGACGCGCGCCGTTCCGTGCAGGAAATTTCCGACCAGGTGGGTCTCTCCAGCACGCCGTGCTGGCGCCGCATCAAGGACATGGAACAGTCGGGCGTGATCCAGCGCTACACGGCGCTGCTCGATCGCGAAAAGCTTGGCCTGCACGTCTGCGCGCTCGCGCATATCCATCTCACGCGACATACCGAAGGCGGCGTCGAAGCCTTCGAGCGCGAGATCGCCACCTGTCCCGAAGTCACCGAGTGTTACAGCACCACGGGCGAATCGGACTACATCCTGAAGATCGTCGCGCCCGACATCAAGGCCTACGACGCCTTCCTGCACGAGCGCATCTTCCGCATTCCCGCCGTGGCGCAGGTGCGCACGAGCGTCGTGCTGCGGGAAATCAAGTTCGATACGCAGTTGCCGCTTTGAAGCGACGAAGGCGCGGCGGCTCCTCTGCCGCGCCGTCCCCTGCGCGCCGCGATTCAGTTCGTCTCGCGCGGTTTGTCGTGCGTTGCCAGCGCGGCATGCGCATCGAGCGACTGCATCACGTCGAGCTTGCTCGCGCCAAGGCGCGCGCGCAGCGCTTCGAGGTCCACCGATGCGACGCGGCGTGCGTCGTCCGCGGCGGCCAGCACCACCTGAATCTCCAGCCCCGTGCTCAAGTAGTGCAGCGTCACGCCTTCTACGTGCACGTCGTGCTCGGCCAGCGCTTCTCGCAGGCGCGCCGCCACGTCGTCGCGCGGCGGCAGGTTGGCCACTGATCGCACGTGCATATCGTCTTCGGGATCCACGTGAATGAGCGCGTCGAGCACGCGTGCATCGGTGAGCAGGCGCGCGCGCGCCGTCTCGGCGATGTAGTGCCCTTCCGAAACCGAAATCAACGGATCGACGAGGATGTGCGCATCCACGAGCGCGAGGTCGCCGGTCTTGCGCGTGCGCATCTCGTGCACGTCGAGCACGCCCGGCGTGTCCGCGAGGAGCGCGCGCAGGTCGCCGGCGGTGGCTTCATCCAACGCGCGGTCGGAGAGGTCCTGC
>DATBXG010000110.1:0-3480 GCA_036514415.1 Paraburkholderia sp. | reverse complement strand
CGGCATGTCTGCCGCGCGCGTCTTTATTTCATGCCTTCGGTTGACAATACCGGTTGACACACCTTCAGTTGACGCAGTCAGGCGGCGCCTTCCGCAGTGACCAGCGGCCCGGTTTGACCGCATGTGGCAGCCAGCGTGTTGCTCAACGTGCCGATCCCTTCGATCGTCACATCGACGGTTGCGCCATCAACGATCGAGCCTACGCCGAGTGACGTGCCGCACGCGATCACGTCGCCCGGTTCGAGCGTCAGGTCCTGCGAGATGAGGCTCACCTGCTGCGCCGGCGAAAACACCATGTCATCGAGCGGATAATTCTGCCGCTCCACGCCATCGAGCCGTGTGACGACGCGAGCGCGCTGCCAGTCGAACCCGGAAACGATCGCCGGCCCCAGACAACAGAACGTATCGAAACCTTTGGCGCGGCACCATTGCGGGAAGTGCGGATTCTCGGTGATTAGACCGGCGGCCGTCACGTCATTGACGACCGTGTAGCCAAAAATCGCCGCCTCCGCTTCCTTCACACTCACGTCGCGACAGCGCTTGCCGATCACGATGCCAAGCTCGCCTTCGAACACGATCTTTCCCGCATAGTGGGCAGGACGCCGAATCGATTCCGCAGAGCCGATCACGGAAGCGGCCGGCTTGATGAGGAAGAGCGGATGCGAGGGCACCGGCTTTTCCAGCTTCGCGGCGAGCGCGTGAAAATTGTTCCAGAGCGCGATCACCTTGCCGGGCGCACAAGGCGCGAGCGGCGTGAGCGCACGCAGCGAGAGCACCGCGCCGGTCGGCACCGGCTGATCGAGTCCTTCGTATTCGTGCAGGTAACCGTTCTCGACGCGACCGAACACGATGCTGCCGTCGCTCGCCATCAAACGCATCCATGTTTCCATGCTTCGCTCCCTTTTCAGATTGCGCCCGAAGCGCGCAGCAAGTGGATCTCATCTTTCGTGTAACCGAATTCGGCGAGCACCTCGTCGGTGTGCTCGCCGAGCATCGGCGAACGCGTGACGTCGGTCGGGCTGTCCGAGAGCTTGATCGGGTTGCCCACCGTGAGGTACTTGCCGCGCACCGGGTGATCCACTTCGACGATCGTGCCGCTCGCGCGCAGCGATTCGTCAGTGGCGATCTCCTTCATCGAGAGAATCGGGCCGCATGGAATGTCGTAGCGGTTGAGCAAGGCCATCGCCTCGAACTTCGTGCGGTGCATGGTCCAGTGCTCGATCTCCGCGAAGATCGCCTTGAGGCGTGGCAGGCGCGCGTTCGGCGTGGCGTAGTCGGGATCGTCGATCCACTCTTCGCGCCCGATCAGCTTGCAGATGCGATCCCATACGGGCGCCTGCGCGATGAAATAGATGTAGGCGTTCGGATCGGTCTCCCAACCCTTGCACTTGAGGATCCAGCCCGGCTGGCCGCCGCCCGACGCATTGCCGGCGCGCGGCACGGCCTCGCCGAAACCGTCGTTGGGGAACTGCGGGTACTCCTTCATGACGCCCGTGCGCTCGAGCCGCTGCTGGTCGCGCAGCTTCACGCGGCACAGGTTGAGCACGCCGTCCTGCATGGCCGCGAGCACCTTCTGGCCGCGCCCGGTGTGCGTGCGCTGATAGAGCGCGGTGACGATGCCGAGCGCGAGATGCAGGCCCGTGCCGCTGTCGCCGATCTGCGCGCCGGAAACCACGGGCGGGCCATCGTCGAAGCCGGTCGTCGATGCCGCGCCGCCCACGCACTGCGCGACGTTCTCGTAGACCTTGCAGTCCTCGTAGGGGCCGGGGCCGAAGCCCTTCACGGAGGCGACGATCATGCGCGGGTTCAGCGTCTGTATACGTTCCCAGCTGAAGCCCATGCGTTCCAGCGCGCCCGGTGCGAAGTTCTCCACCAGCACGTCGCAGTCGCGAATGAGCCGCTCCAGCACGCGCTTGCCTTGCGGGTTCTTCGTGTCGAGCGTGAGCGAGCGCTTGTTGCCGTTGAGCATCGTGAAGTAGAGGCTGTCCGCGTCCGGCAGGTCGCGCAACTGCTCGCGCGTGATGTCGCCGGCGCCTACGCGCTCCACCTTGATCACATCTGCGCCGAACCAGGCGAGCAGTTGCGTGCAGGTGGGTCCCGACTGGACGTGCGTGAAATCGAGGATGCGCACGCCGTTCAATGCCTTGCCCATGTCATGTCTCCTTGTTTAATCGTGGCCGGGCGAGTTTTCGAAAATCGGTGGGGTTGCGTGGGCAGAGGCGTTTCGCGCGATGGCGCGACATCTGCGTCCTTGAGCAATACGGTATGTGATATATCACATCGAAGCAAGAGGGGATTTGCTCATCGGGAATGCCACCAGGTTCGCCTCAAAGCCTTATCCAGCAGGGTTTTGGCGCAAACTCGACGACTTTGCCGCGATGCACACAAGGGAAAACCCCGAGCGCATCGGGGTGCTGATATGCCAGATTCCGTGTGAAGGATGGCTGTAAGGGTGCGCTAACTGGTCAGGGATCCCAGGGGTTGATGCGCATAAAGTCGGCAAGGTGGCCGTTCATCCGCAAGGCCGTAAACGCAAAACGGGAGACCCAAAGGTCTCCCGTTTTGCGCTGATCGACGTCGTCGACGCGATCGACAAAGCAACCGCTGCCCGGCTCAGTCAAGAAAATCGCAGTTCTTCTCGACATAGGCGGCGAGATCGAGCGAGTGCTGGCGCACGAGCTTTTCCGCCAGTTCGGTATCGCGCTTCTCCAGCGCCTCGATAATGCGCAAGTGGTCGACGATCGAGCGCGAAGCCCGGTCGCTCTGCGAAATCGTCATACGGCGAATGGCGCGCACATGCACGAAGATGTTCTTGATCGTGTCGAGAATGATCTGCGATCTGGAGAGTTCGACGATCGCCTGGTGGAACGCGATATTGGCGTCTGAATACTCGGCGATGTGCTCGGCGGGCGTGCTGTCGCGGAAATCGTCGAACATGTGGCGCAGCCGCGCGATTTCCTCGTCGGTAGCGTGGAGCGTGGCGAGGCGAGCGGCCATGCTTTCGAGCGCCGCCCACATCTGGATCATCTCGACGATCTCGCGCTTGCTCTTGCGCACGATATAGATGCCACGGCGCGGTACCATGCGCAGGAAGCCTTCCTGCTCGAGCAGCGTCATGGCCTCGCGCACCGGCGTGCGGCTCACGCCGAGCGATTCGCTCAGCACGCGCTCGTCGAGCCGGATTTCCTCGCGCGACTGATAGATGTCGGCGTCGGCAATGGCCTGACGCAGCATGGCGTAAGCCTGATCCCGCAGGCTCAGTGTTGCATTGATGGGCTGCAGCGCCAGCTTGAGTGGCGCCGCTTCCCGGGTTGCTACAGCTTCAGTTTGTTCTGACGACATTGATTACCTCTTTTCCGACCTGCGGACGGATGCGCGGACCGAATTGTGCTCCGAATTGCGCCCGATTTGCCGGCTTCCTGCGCGGCGCCTCGCCCAAACCGGCAAACCGGCCGTGCTGCGCAGCCTGCTCGATAGCAG
>DATBXG010000109.1:0-5020 GCA_036514415.1 Paraburkholderia sp. | reverse complement strand
ACGTTCTACAAGCCGCAGGGCAACCTGAACGTGCACGCCGGCTATGCGGACGTCGAATCGGGCGACCGCCACATTGCGACCGTGATCGAGCATATCCAGCGCGGCCCGCAGTGGGCGAACACGATGATCCTGGTGACGCACGACGAGAACGGCGGCTGGTGGGACCCGGTCGCGCCGCCCGTGGGCGACCGCTGGGGCCCGGGCTCGCGCGTTCCGGCGCTCGTGATCGCGCCGTTCGCGAAGAAGGGCTATGTCGATCACACGTTCTATGACACGGTTTCGATCCTGCGCTTCATCAGCCGTGTGCATGGCCTCGCGCCGCTCGACGGCGTGACCGCGCGCGACCAGACGTTCCTCTCGCGAGAGCAGACGCCGCCCGGCGATCTCACGGCGGCGCTCGACCTCGCGTGAACGTTTGCGATTGCGTGTGAGCGGGGAAGGCGCCGGCGCCTGGAAAACGTCGGCGGCGCCTTCCGTTGCCCACCGGAAACGCAAATTGATGCAACTGCGACACAAGCGACGAACTCTCCATCCGATCAATGAGTTGGCGCGCTCGCCAGGCGGTTATCAACAGGTTTTTCCCCGAAATCTGTGGACAACTTCGCCGCACGGATACCGTGCATTTTGCGTAACGTTTGCGTGCTTCCTGTTTCCAATCAGGGACTTGGCCTGGCTGTCCAGAAGTTGCTAACAGGGCTACCCACTAAATCTGTGGAAAAGCGTCCGCGCGTTTTTTTCGCGCGGCCCCCTCACTGCAACAATCGGCGACTTTGCACACAATCCGAATCGCATCAAGCACTTGGTGCGGTCGTCCCAGGGTTACGCACAAGGCTGTCCACCAAAGTTGTGGATAGCGCACCCAGATGTTGATCGTGGCCGGTTCAACCTTGCACCATGCGGGAGTTCGGCCCGATAATCGCCGTCGATATGACCGTCGCGTAACCGCGCGTGCACGGGCAACTCACTTCTCGCCACTACCCGCCGCGCCGTGCTCAAAAACTCGCGCTTTGCCGGTCTTCTGCGTATTCCTGGTTTCCTGCCGCTCGCCGGCGCGACCCTGATGCTCGGCGTGGCGATGTCCTTCACCGCGCCTTACCTCTCGCTCTTCGGCGTCGAACGCGCCGGCATGACGCCGTTCCGGCTCGGCGTGTTCATGACCGCCATTGCCACGAGCGGCGTGATCGCGAGCACCGCAGCGGGACGCTGGAGCGACGCCACCGGCAAGCACCGGACGCTGCTGCTCGTGTCGCTGTGCGCCGCGACGCTCGGCTATCTCTGCCTGTGCGTCGTGCGCGACTACCGGCTGTTGCTTCTCGTGGGCATTGCATTCATCGGCGCGGGCGGTTGCGCGATGTCGCTCGTGTTCTCGTTCAGCCGCGCGGCGCTGCCCGCGCGCGACGACGCCGAGCGCACCTTCGCGAGCGCGACGTTGCGCACGATCCTTTCCGCGGCGTGGGTGTTCGGGCCGGCGGTCGGCGCGCTCGTGCTCGCGGCCACGGGCTTCTATGGGCTCTTCCTGTTCGCGGCGGCGAGCTTCGCGGCGTGCGGCGCGATCGTCTGGCGCATGCGCGAGCCGCCGTCCGACGAACACGCCACGCAGCATTTGATGGCGCGTCCCACCCCCGGCGACGTCGTGCAGGAGATGGGCGTGGAGCGCGCGGCGCAGTACGAAGGCCAGCCGCTCACGCAGGCCGAGGTGCAGCCGGCCGCGTCGCGCGATCCGGCCGCGCGCGCCGCGCCCGCAACATCGGCGGCGAGGGCGAAAGCGCAGGCGGCGCGAGCGAGCGCGCCTGCAGCGGAGGGCTCGCAGAAAGACATCATGCGCGCGATCGTTGCGCTCACACTCATTGGTCTCGCCGCCAATGCGACGATGATCGTGCTGCCGCTCTACATCGTTCACGGCCTGCAAGGCACGCGCATCGACGTCTCGATCATGCTCGGCCTCGGCGCGTTCATGGAGATACCGATGATGCTCGCGCTCGGTGCGCGCGCTTCGGTGCTCGACAAGCAATGGTGGCTGGCGGCGTGCGCCGTGGTGCATGCCATCTACTTCGTCTCGATGTCATTGGCGCCCGGGGTTCACGCGCTGATTCCGATGCAGATCCTCAATGCCTTCGTGGTGGCCGTCACGTCGTGTCTTGGCATGACCTTCGTGCAGGATCTGATGCCTTCGTCGCCGGGGCGGGCAACGGCGCTCTTCTTCAACGCGTCGCGGCTCGGCTCGATTCTTTCCGGCGTGCTGTCCGGCATGCTCGTGCAGGCGTTCGGTTATCGCGGCACGTTCGTCGTTTGCGGTGTGCTCGCGCTGTGTGCGCTCGTGCTGTTTGCCGTGCCCGGCGAGCAATACCCGAAGATGGCGCGCGCGGCGCGGCGTTATCTGCGCGAGCGGATGAAGAAGCGGGTTTAGGCGTGCAGTCAGTGCATGTAGGTGACGCGGCGCGAGCGGTCGCTCAGGCGCAGCCCCGCGTCGAGCAACGCGATGGCGAACCAGCGCGCGGACTTGAGCATGCCGCTCACGCTGGGCGTGGGCAGCCAGTCGTTGAGGAGTTGCACAGCGGCCTCGCTGCGGGTGGACTGCAGGAGTGCGATCACTTGCAGCAGCGAGCCTTCGTCTTTCGCGAGTTCGGAGGCGCAGCGGCAGCGCGTGTCGAGCGGGCGGCACGAGGCGCGGCACAGCGTGCCCATCAGCAGATCGAAATAGCCGAAGCCTTCCGCGCCGAGCCCCGCGTCGGCGAGCACGCCACGCCAGCTTTCTGCCTTGGCGTAGGCGTCGCAATGCGGGCGCAGCCAGGTGCGCACCGCGCGCAGGACGGTCTGTTCCGCGGTGTCGGGGTGCTGGACGAAGCTATCGTCGATCAGCGTGTCATTTCTCGTGAAAGGGGCGGTGTAGTTCATGGAGCCTCCAGTCGGCAGGAGCGGGCGCATCGACACCTGTTCCGGCCCTTGCAAAGCTGGCGAACGATGCGGGGGCGCCAGTACGCTTCGCGTAAATCATTCAGGTCGTGCCGGGTCGTCCGGCATGGGCTCTATTCTGGGACAAATATCTTCCAAATGCAAATGATTCGCATTTGCGTGATAGGCGACGGCAGGGGAAATTTGACTTCGCGCAGCAAGGAAAGGACTCTTCCAGCCAAGGCGCTTAATGATGGGGACGCAAGCCGATAAAGTGCCGGCCATGCGTGTTCCAGTTCTCTGGCGCAACATGAGAGTTGGCCCCGGCCCCATGAAGGCCGGGGCTTTTTTTTGCGCCGCGCAAGGGCGAGCGGGGCGGGGCTGGCACGTGTTTTGGCGCCGGCGCGGGGCCGCATCCCGATGCATAAGTCATTGAACAGAAAGAAACAAGTAAGGTATTATTCGGGCCGCGCAGCGTGACAGCCTGCCGCGCGTCATGGCGCCCCGAAGGTCGAAAGCGATGTTGCGGCGATCAAAAACAGGCTGTAGCAACCTGTGTGTTGTTTTTTCTCTTAGTACGTTTTTTAATAAAAACAATGACTTGTATCAACCATCGATCCGGCCCGCGTTGTTGCGCTGCAAAACTTCCATATTCCGTTTACCCTCGTTAACCCTTGAACGTGTGTTGCATTTCGCCACGTAGCTGACAAATACATTACAGCCAGCCTGGTTCGATTTTCACCCCGCGTCAATCTTTCAAGTTGCTTGCGCACCTGACCGTGCGCCGTGGAAGCCATTTGCTCCGCATTTTTGAGGTCCTGTTGAAATGCAATCCGTTCCATTCCTGAGTCTGGCGATCTGGATTCCCATCCTGTTCGGCGTGGCCGTGCTGCGCCTCGGGTCGGATCGTCATCCGCAGCGTGCCCGCTGGCTGTCGCTCTTTGGCGCCATCGTCGGTCTGCTGCTGACCCTCCCGCTCATCTCCAGCTTCGATAACCAGGCGGCCGGCATGCAGTTCGTCGAGTTCCGCGAATGGCTGCCTGAGTTCGGTGTGGCGTGGCGACTCGGTATCGACGGCATTTCGATGTGGCTCGTGGTGCTCACCGCGTTCACGACGCTCGTGATCGTGATCGCCTCGTGGGAATCGATCACGGTGCGTGTGGCGCAGTACTTCGGCGCGTTCCTGATTCTCTCGGGCCTGATGGTCGGCACCTTCGCGGCGACTGACGGCATGCTGTTCTTCGTGTTCTTCGAAGCCACGCTGATCCCGCTGTACCTGCTGATCGGCACGTGGGGCCATGCGCGCCGCACGTACGCCGCGGTCAAGTTCTTCTTCTTCTCGCTCGCCGGCTCGCTGCTGATGCTGGTGTCGATGCTGTACCTCTACAGCCAGGCGCACACCTTCGACATGGCCGCGTGGCACAACCTCACGCTCGGCTTCATTCCGCAGATTCTTGTGTTCATCGGCTTCTTCGCAGCCTTCGCCGTGAAGGTGCCGATGTGGCCGTTCCACACCTGGCTGCCCGACGTCCACCTCGAAGCGCCGACCGGCGCGACCGTGATGCTGGCCATGCTGAAGCTGGGCGGCTACGGCTTCCTGCGCTTCACGCTGCCGATCACGCCTGACGCCGCGCACTTCTTCGCGCCGGCGATCATCACGCTCTCGCTCGTGGCCGTGGTCTACTCGAGCCTGCTCGCGCTCGCGCAGACCGACATGACCAAGCTGCTCGCGTACTCGACGGTCGCCCACATGGGCCTCGTCACGCTGGGCCTCTTCCTCTTCAACCAGATCGGCACCGAAGGCGCGATCGTCCAGATGATCTCGTACGGCTTCGTCTCGGGCGCGATGCTGCTCTCGATCGGCGTGCTGTTCGACCGCACGAAGACGCGCACGATCTCGGCCTATGGCGGCGTCGTCAACGTGATGCCGCGCTACGCCGCCTTCATGATGCTGTTCTGCATGGCCAACCTCGGTCTGCCGGGCACGTCGGGCTTCGTGGGCGAGTTCATGGTCATCATGGGCGCGATCCGCGTGAACTTCTGGGTCGGCGCGATCGCCGCGACGACCGTCATTCTGAGCGCTGCGTACACCCTGTGGATGTACAAGCGCGTGATCTTTGGCGCTGTG
>DATBXG010000108.1:0-2220 GCA_036514415.1 Paraburkholderia sp. | reverse complement strand
CTCCGTTTCTACTGCCCCTGCAATCCGACGGAAGAGGGAGGCGTCCATACCATCTCCCTGAATCGAACAGGCGTCGAATAGACGTCGAGTAGGCATCGAATGAAAGCGGTGGCGGGCATGAAGCCTGCGCGCCGCTGTTTTTTTCGATTCTACGCGCGAAGCGGGGCCACATGCGCCGAGGCTGCGCGGCGGCGCATGCGTGACATCAAGCCGTTTCAGCGCTTGCGCGTCCTGCGCACGACGAGCCACTTGGGCGAGCGAAAGCGCACGATGCTCACGTAGAGCCACACGTAGGTGAGCGCGAACAGCACGACGAAGCAGAACAGGTGCACCGTGTGCCGCCAGAACAGCGTGGCCGGAATCACGGCGATCAGGCAGAGCAGCCACAGGTACGGCGAGGTGAGCGAATTGCGCCGCGTGAGTTCGCGTGCGGTGCGCGCGCCCACGACCCAGCGCATGAGCCGTTTGTAGACGAGCATGTGCAGGTGCACGCCGTCGGGAATGCCGGGCGACATGCCGCGCACGAACTTCTTCCGGTAGATCGAGAAACAGGTCTCGAAAATCGGGTACATGAAGAGCAGCACCGGATACCAGGCCGACACATCCCGGTTGCGCATGACGAGCAGGATCGACAGCTCGGCGAGCATGAAGCCGATGAAATACGCGCCGCCGTCGCCGAGGAAGATCAGGCCCGCCGGGAAATTCCACATGAAGAAGCCCAGCACCGCGCCCATCATGATGAACGACGCGGAGAGCACGACCGGATCGTGCACCTGGAAGGCCACGTAGGCGAGCGAGGCGAACATCATGAACGCGACCATCGAGGCGAGGCCGTTGAAGCCGTCGATGATGTTGATCGCGTTGGCGAGCGCCGCGACCGCGAGCACGGTGATGACGAAGGAAATTGCCGCGTATTGCAGCAGGAAGTCGAGCGGCGGCACGCTGATGCGCGTGACCGCGATGCCGAGGAACCAGAACGCGAGCGCGGCGGCGGCCATCGTGCAGAGGAGGCGCGCAAGCGGCGAGACGCGCTTGGTGAGATCTTCGATGAGCCCCGAGGCGAATGCGGGCAGCCCGCACGCGACGATGCCGAGGATGCCGCCCGAGACCGCCGGATACGCGCCGTGCAACTGCGCGGCGCTCACGATCAGCCCGGCGAGGATGCCCGTTCCGCCGATGCGCGGCACGGGCCGCACGTGGAATTTCTGCACGCCCGCGAGATCCGAATCGACGGAGAACCTTTCATGCAGATGCGCGTAGCGCACGATCAGCAGCGTGACCAGCAACGAAACGAGGAAGCCTAGGGCAAAACTGAGCATGAAAGGAAACCGCGACCGGAAAGAGGAATGCGCGATTATACAAAGGCGGCGGGGCGCCTTCGCGGCACGGGGTGTGTATGCCCGCGCACAGAGGGCCAGGCGTCGCTTTGCTTAAATCACAGGTACCTTCGGCGCCGGCGCCGGGCCCATCCGCGAGCACGCGTCGTGAAACTCAAGCAAAGAGCCACCACATGAAGAGCGGGGACGCCGACAGCACTCGCAATGTCGAGGCCATGCGCGGCATCGCCGCGATGATCGTCGCGTATTTTCATTGCCGTGTCATTGCATGGGTGGGCATCCGCGAATACATTGCAGGCCACCATGCGCTGTTTTCACTCGATACGGTGCTGGCGTACCTGACGATTCCGTTCGTCTGGGGCTCGATCGGCGTGCCGATCTTCTTTGTGATCAGCGGCTATTGCATTCATCGCAGCCACGCGGCGCGGCTCGCGCGCAACCCGCTCTATCGGCTCGACGCTGGCGACTTTCTGCTGCGGCGTTTCATCCGCATCTATCCCGTGCTGTTCTGCGCGCTGCTGCTGACCTTCGCGCTCGACAGTTTCAGCGCCAGGTACTGGCCGCATAACGACCGCCTGGGCGATATCGGTCTGCGCGCCTTTGCCGGCAACCTGCTGGCACTGCAGGGGATCACCGCGCCGACTTATGGATCGAATGGCGCGCTCTGGACGCTTTCGCTGGAAATCCAGTTCTATGCGCTTTATCCGCTGCTGTTCGCCGTGCGGCGGCGCATCGGCTCGAACTGGACGCTCGCGGGCCTCATCGTGCTGGGCGCGATCTCGTATGCGCTGCTGGAGCGGCGCGGGATCATCGTGTTTGCCTCGTACTGGGCGTCGTGGTATCTCGGCGCCTGGATCGCCGAGCGGGAAGTGCAGGGCGAGCG
>DATBXG010000107.1:0-20589 GCA_036514415.1 Paraburkholderia sp. | reverse complement strand
CTCCTGGCGAACCGCCGGGCAACGCCCCTCCGCCCGATGCGCCAGGCGGCTTCCACGACGATGGCGGCAACGGTGGCCCATTCGCCCCCGGTCTTGCTGGCCACTCGCGGCCGTTTCGACCGCCCTACACGCTTTACGACGCGGACATGAAGCTCATCACGCGCGCGGGGCCGCCCCTACCGCCCGACGCCGTGCGCCATCCGCTGCGCGTCAAGGGGCAAACGGTTGGCTGGGTCGCGGTGGCGGGACCCACCTCGCTCATCAATCAGGCGGAGCAGCGCTTCAAGAACCGCCAGATGCAGGCGACGTGGATCATCGTGGGCTTTACCGCGTTGCTCTCCGCTGCCGTGTCGATCATCCTCGCACGCACCCTGCTCACGCCGATCAAGCGGATCGTCACGGCCACGCATCGCCTCGCGGGCGGCGACTACGCCACGCGCGTGCCAGCCAAAGGCAGCGACGAATTGCAGATGCTCGCGAGCGACTTCAATCGACTCGCGGCATCGCTCGAAAAAGCCGAAAGCAACCGGCGCGACTTCATCGCGGATATTTCGCACGAGCTGCGCACGCCGCTCTCGGTGCTGCGTGGCGAACTCGAGGCCATCGAGGACGGCGTGCGCCAGCCCGACGCGGCGACCATTGCTTCGCTGCAGTCCGAAGTGGCCATGCTCAGCCAGTTGATCGATGACCTTTACGAACTGTCGCTCGCGGACATCGGCCAGCTTTCATTCGAGAAAGTGCCGCTCGATGTCGTACCGATCGTCGAAGCCGCCTGCGACGCGTTTCGTGAGCGCCTCGCCGCCAAGCAGATCACGCTGGAGTTCGACCCGGGCGGCGCTCACGCCACGCTCTCGGGCGATCCCTATCGCCTCACGCAGCTCTGGAAAAACCTGCTGGAAAACGCGCTGCGCTACACCAATGCCGGGGGCCGCGTGCGCCTGTCGGTCACGTCGAACGACAGCGTCGTGCATGTCGACGTTCAGGATTCCTTCCCGCCTGTTCCCGCGCCGCTGCTGCCGCATCTGTTCGACCGGTTCTTCCGCGTCGATCCATCACGCAGCCGTCAAAGCGGCGGCGCGGGTCTGGGGCTCGCGTTGTGCAAGCACATCGTGGAGAAGCACGGCGGCACCATCGAGGCCTCGCGCTCTCCGCTTGGCGGACTGCGGATCCTGGTTCAACTTCCTCGACTACACACGCATCATGATTGAAGCGACCCTACGGCCGTCCATACTCATCGTCGAAGACGAGCCCAAGCTCGCGGCCCTGCTCGCCGATTACCTCGCGAAGGAGGATTTCGCCACGACGATCCTGTCGGACGGACGCGAGATCGTGCCCTACGTGCGCGAGCATCAACCGTCGATGGTGCTACTCGACCTGATGCTGCCCGGACGCAGCGGCCTCGACGTGTGCCGCGAACTGCGCTCGTTCTCGACGATTCCCGTGATGATCATCACGGCGCGCGTGGACGAAATAGACCGCCTGCTCGGCCTCGAACTCGGCGCCGACGACTACGTGTGCAAACCGTTCAGTCCGCGTGAAGTCGTAGCGCGTGTCAAGGCGATCCTGCGCCGCGCCGAACTGCTCGCGCGAGCGCATCAGGAAGTCGAGGGCGCCGTGCCGTCGCCGTTTTCCATCGATGTTCCGCAGCACGCCGCGCGCCTCGATGGCAAGGATCTGCACCTCACGCCGATCGAATTTCGTTTGCTCGCGTTGCTGCATTCGGGTGCGGGCCGCATCTACGCGCGCGACTATCTTCTGCGCGCGCTTTACGAAGACCACCGGGTGGTCGCCGACCGCACGATAGACTCGCACGTCAAGAACCTGCGGCGCAAGATCCAGTCGATCCGGCCGGAGCAGGACATGATCCGCTCGATCTACGGTGTCGGCTACCGCCTGGAAATCGCGCCCGCGAGCGAATGATGTTGCGCCTGCACGCAGCTCGCTGAAATACACATTAACAAGTGGCGTTGACGCGGTAACCCAAAAGCGGGGGCGTTCGTCTATCGTGGCGGCATCGAATCACGCGATACACCCGCCATGTCTACGACTCTTTTCTTTCTCAGCGAACGTGTCACGCGCGCGGTCCTCGCAGCCAGTTCGGCGCCGCTCTGGTCGGCGTGCATGGCCGATGCAGCGCACGTGTGGTCGCACTCGCGCGATCGCACGGAGTCCGCGCAGGCAACTGACGTGATCGCTTCGCCACGTATTCGAGTACACGCGCGAGTACAAGCGCGAGTACAAGCCGGAGTAGACGTGCATGGCTGAGAACGTCACGGCCATCGTGCGTCGGATCAGCTCGGCGGACCTGAGCGCGGACGGCGAATTCCTGCTCATTCACGACGGCAGCGCCACGGCGGCGCTGCACCGTTCGGTATTCAACGACCTGCTGGTCGCGCTGCCCAATGCGATGGAAAAGATCCAGCGCATCGACAAGAGCGAGGCGCATACGTTCACGGTCATGCACGCGCGCGGCTGCGAGGTCGGGCGGCTCGACGGCACGCGCCATCTCGTGATGCGCTTCCGGCTCTCCAAGACGGCCAGCCTGTCTTTCACAGTGCCGTGCGAGCAGATCCCCGGCATCGTCGAGGCGCTCGAGTCGGCCGCTCATCACGAAGCCACGCTGCCCTCTCGCGCCGCCTGGCTGCAGTGAGCCCGCACGGCGGGCGCAGTCGCGCCCGCTGCATGCTCTCCCCGGATTTTCCGCAAACCCCTGCTTTTCCTCGCCTATCTTGATCCTGCGTGACGCGTTGCGCGGCTTTCGGTTGAAGCCGCTGATTTCCCTGTTGCTGGTCGCGCCCGGATTCGCGCCACCCATGGCGCTCGCGCAGCTTTCCGGCGCGGCGTCGCAGCCCGCGCCGCCCGGCGACGACTGGGCCTTGCGCGTCGATCCGCAGTTGCAGGACCATCCGCTCCAGGCGGGCGACAAGGCCGCGACGACCGCACTCGCCCGCTCGATGGCGAGCACGGCCGACACCGACCTCTCGCTGCATGGAGAAGCCGAACTGCGGCGCTACGCGTCGGCCATCAAAGGCGACGCCATTCACTATTTCGAAGATACCGACACCGCAGATGCCTACGGCCATGTGATCCTCACCGAAAACGGCAGCACGTTTTTCGGGCCCTATGCGCATATGCTCGTCGAGGCGGAGCAAGGCTACATCAGCACGCCGCGCTACCGCTTCGTCATCAATGGAGGCTGGGGTTCGGCCGCGCGCGCCGACCTGATCGATAACGAGCGCGCAGTGATCCACAATGGCACCTATACGACCTGCCAGTGCAGCGGCGAGCCCGCGTGGTACCTGCGCGCCTCGCAGTTCGAAATGGACAGCGGCACGGACACCGGTGTCGCCCGCAATGCGGTGCTGTTCTTCCAGGGATTGCCGATTTTCGCGAGCCCGTGGCTGTCGTTTCCGCTCTCGAACGACCGGCGCAGCGGCCTGCTGCCGCCGACGTTCTCGTTCAGTTCCACGGGCGGCTTCGATCTGACGACGCCGATCTATTTCAATCTCGCGCCAAACTACGATCTCACGCTGGCGCCGCGCGTGATCAGCCGGCGCGGCGAGATGATGAGCGCCGACTATCGATATCTGGGCAGCGACTACAGCGGCGAATTCTCGGGGCTGTTCCTGCCGCACGACGCGCTCACGAAAACCAACCGCTATTCCGTCTCGCTCAAGCACGACTGGAATATCGGCTCCGGCTTTTCGGCCTATGTGAACTACAACCGGGTTTCGGATTCGAGCGTCACCACGGACCTGAGTGCAGATAGCCAATTTCTGCTGGGATCGACCACGCTCTACGACCAGGAAGCCGGACTGCGCTACGCGAACGGTCCGTGGTCGGTGCTGTTGCGCGAGCAGCACTGGCAGTCGTATTCGAACGACACCGTCTACAACCGCGAGCCGCAATTGAACGTGCAATATGCGCGCTACAACGTGGGCGGGTTCGACTTTGGCGCGGAAGCGGACGCCTCGCGCTTCACGATGTCGAGCAGCGACGTCGCGCAGGGCAATCGCTTCGTATTCAACCCCTACGTGTCGCTGCCCATCGTGCGGCCGTCATGGGACATCACGCCCAAGGTGCAATGGCACTTCGCGGCCTACGACCTTTCCTCGCTCGGCAGCGATGCCGTGGCCGGGCAGCCACACAATTTCCAGGTCAACGTACCAACCGTGAGCCTCGACTCCGGCATGACGTTCGAGCGCGGTATCACGCTATTCGGCCACGCGTATATTCAGACGCTCGAACCGCGGCTCTATTACGTCTACACGCCATACCGCAACCAGAGCTACGCGCCGCTGTTCGATACGGCAGAAAGCGACTTCGGCCTCGCGGAGATCTTCACGGCCAACACCTTTGTCGGCAACGACCGCGTCGCCGACGCCAATCGCGTCACCGCTGCCGTCACGACGCGCTTCATCGATGCCGCGACGGGCTCGGAGGCTGGGCGCTTCGTGCTCGCGCAGCAGTACAACTTCACCACGCCACGCGTGACCCTGGAAGCCGACGACACCGCGACCGACCTGAGCCGCACAGGCGTGATCGCGGGTGCCTCACTCAACATCGGCAGCGCGTTCAGGGCAGAGCAGGCCATCGAGTACAACGAGGCGAGCGCTTATCTTTCCCACGCGAGCACGGGGTTTTCATGGGCGCCCGCGCCCGGCGAAGTCGTGAACATGGCGTATCGATACACGCGGGCCGCCGCGTCCGTGGACAACGAACCGGTCAGCCAGTTCATCGTCTCGGGCCAATGGCCGCTGAGCCGCCGGCTTTCGAGCGTCGCCCGCGTGAACTACGACATGCACCTGCACCGCCTCATTGCGGGGCTGGTGGGCTTTCAGTACGACGCGGATTGCTGGTCGTTTGGCGTCGCATTCGAGAAGTACACGAACGAGACCAGTTCGACGGTGCCGAGCACCGGCAGCCGCGTGCTGATGCAATTGCAGCTCAAGGGCCTGTCGAAAATCGACAATGGTCTGGTGAATCAGTTCAGGGACAACGTACCGGGCTACACGCCACCGCAGGACAGCAATGCGCCAGTTTCGAAATTCACGGACTATGAGTAGAAATTGTGCCTCCATCACAGCAGTGAATGAAGACGTATAAATAAAATAAACTTCATCAATACCGCCGCCGCCGCTAAGCTGGGTCTTCCTCTCTTCCCTGGCAAAGCTTGCGATGGCGGAACTCTATCTGGTGCGACATGGCCAGGCGTCGCTTGGCGCGGACGATTACGACCGTCTTTCCGCTAAAGGCGAACAGCAATGCGCCTGGCTCGGTGAGCACTTCGCACGCAACGGTCTGCGTTTCGATCGCGTCGTCACGGGCACGCTGCGGCGTCATGCGCAATCACTCGATGCGATTCGTCGCGCGCTGCCCGGCATTCCTCAAGAACACGAAGTTCATCCGGGACTGGACGAATACGATTTTCACGCGCTCTTTCGCGCGCTGGGCGACGACCATCGCGATCTCGCCGAAGCGTCCAAAGGCAGTCCGCGCGAGTTCTTCAAGGCGCTTCGACACGTGCTGCTTATGTGGGCCGAGGGGGCCCTCGACGCGCGCGTGCCCGAAACATGGAGCGCATTCCAGCAGCGCGTCGCCAACGTGCGCGAGGCCATCCAGCAAAGCGGCGCGCAACGCGTGCTGGCCGTCACCTCGGGCGGCGTGATTGGCGCGCTGACGCAACAGGCGTTGCACGCGCCCGCTGCGACGGCCATCGCCCTCAATCTGCAGATCCGCAACAGCAGCGTCACCCATTGCTTCTTCAATCGCGAAACGTTTCAACTGTCGAGCTTCAACACGATCTCGCATCTCGACGATCCCCTACGCCACGCGTTCCAGACCTACGGTTGAGCGCCAACAGATAAGCAGCAAGAGACATGACCAGCGAATCCACCCCAAGCCCTCTCGACCTCGACCGGCTTGCAGATTATCTGCGGCAGCACATCACGGACTTTAGCGGGCCCCTGAAGGCGAATAAATTCGCGGGCGGCCAGTCCAACCCGACGTTCCTGCTCGACACGCCTGAGCGGCGCTATGTCCTGCGGCGCCAACCTCCGGGGCAGTTGCTCAAGTCCGCTCATGCCGTCGATCGCGAGTACCGCGTCCTGCGCGCGCTCGCCGGCACCGGCGTACCCGTCGCACGCGCCTGGCATCTGTGCGAAGACCGCGAAGTCATTGGCAGCATGTTCTATCTGATGAGCTACGAGGACGGACGCATCTTCTGGAATCCCGCGCTGCCCGAGGTCGAGCGCGATGCGCGTCGCACATGTTACGCGTCGGTCATGGCGACGCTCGCGGCGCTCCACGACGTGGACGTCGACGCCGTGGGTCTGGGCGACTATGGCCGCGCTGGCAATTATTTCCAGCGTCAGATCGAGCTTTGGACGAGGCAATACCGCGCCGCCGAGACCGAGCCGATCGCAGCCATGGACGCACTGATCGCGTGGCTCGCCGCGCATTGCCCTGCCGACGCGCAGCGTGTGTCGCTCGTGCACGGAGACTTCCGCATCGACAACCTCATCTTTGCGCACGACGCTCCACGCGTGCGCGCGATTCTCGATTGGGAACTCTCGACACTCGGCAATCCGCTCGCCGACCTCGCTTACTTCTGCATGTGCCTGCGCCTGCCGTCGAAAGGCCATATCCCGGGGCTGCGCGGTCTGGACCGCTCGGCACTTGGCATTCCTGATGAAGAGGAGATGGTGGCGCAGTACTGCGAGCTGCGCGGCCTGCCCGGTATCGGGAACTGGAATTTTTATCTGGCATTCAGCTTTTTCCGCCTGGCCTCGATTGCCCAGGGCGTCAAGGCGCGCGCACTGCAAGGCAACGCCTCGAATGCGAATGCACACGAGGTGGGCGGCATGGTCGAGCCGCTCGCCAGACTCGCCGTGGAGCTGATCGACTGACGCGCCACGCCATTGAACCGAAAGAAAGGAAACGACATTGAGCACGAATCTCTTTGACCTCACGGGCCGGATCGCTCTCGTGACGGGCGCAAGCCGCGGCATTGGCGAGGCGATCGCCAGGCTCCTCGCCGAACAGGGCGCCCATGTGATCGTGTCGAGCCGCAAGCTCGAAGACTGCGAGTCGGTCGCGGCGGCCATCCGCGCGGCCGGGGGCAGCGCCGAAGCGTTCGCCTGCCACGTCGGCCGTATGGAAGACATCGCAGCCACGTTCGCGCATATCCGCGAAACGCACGGCCGCCTCGACATCCTCATCAACAACGCGGCGACCAATCCGTATTTCGGCCATATCCTCGATACGGACCTCGCCGCGTACAACAAGACCGTGGACGTCAATATCCGCGGCTATTTCTTCATGTCGGTCGAAGCCGGAAAGATGATGAAGGCGCAGGGTCGCGGCGCCATCGTCAACACCGCCTCGGTCAACGCGCTCCAACCCGGCGACATGCAGGGCATCTACTCGATCACGAAGGCCGCGGTCGTCAACATGACGCGCGCATTCGCCAAGGAGTGCGGACCGCTTGGCATTCGCGTGAATGCGCTGCTGCCCGGTCTCACGAAAACGAAGTTTGCCGGCGCGCTGTTCGAGAACAAGGAAATCTACGACCGCTGGATGAACGAGATTCCCTTGCGCCGCCACGGGGAACCGCAGGAAATGGCGGGCACCGTGCTCTATCTCGTGTCCGACGCAGCGAGCTATACGAACGGCGAGTGCATCGTCGTCGATGGCGGGCTGACGATCTGATGCGCCGTACACAAGGAACCCATCATGAATTTCGCTTATAGCCCCAAGGTCGAAGACCTGCTGCGCAGCCTGCACGGCTTCATGGACGAACACATCGTGCCGCGCCAGCGCCAGTGGCTGGAAGAAGTCCATGCGGGCATGTACCCCGTGTCGTTCATGGAAGACCTCAAGGCCATCGCCAAGGCCGAAGGCTTGTGGAATCTCTTCCTGCCGCATCTGAAGGACGACGAACCCGGCACGCGTCTCACGAACCTCGAATACGCGCCGCTCGCGGAGGTCATGGGCCGTGTGTCGTGGGCATCGGAGGTATTCAACTGCAACGCGCCCGACACCGGCAACATGGAGCTGCTGCACATGTTCGCCACGCCGGCACAGCGCGAGGCGTGGCTCGTACCGCTGCTCGAGGGCAAGATCCGGTCTGCGTTCGCCATGACGGAGCCCGACGTGCCCTCCTCCGACGCCACGAACATCACGACGTCCATTCGCCGCGACGGCGACGACTACGTGATCAACGGCCGCAAGTGGTTCATCACGAACGCGGCGCATCCCAACTGCAAGCTTTTCATCGTCATGGGCAAGACCGACCCGGACGCCGAAAGCCATCGTCAGCAAAGCATGATCCTCGTGCCTGCGGAAACATCGGGCGTGACGATCGTGCGAAACATCCCCGTGATGAATCACGTCTCGCCGGAAGGCCATTGCGAGGTCACGTTCAAGAACGTTCGCGTACCGGCGGCGAATCTGCTCGGCGAGGAAGGCGGCGGTTTCGCGCTCGCACAGGCGCGGCTCGGCCCCGGACGTATTCACCATTGCATGCGTTCGATCGGCGCGGCGGAACTGGCGCTCGAACTGATGACCGAGCGCGCGCAGGAGCGCAAGACCTTCGGCAAGTATCTGCATCAGCACGGCACCGTGAGCGAGTGGATCGCGAAATCGCGGATCGAAATCGATCAGGCGCGGCTCCTCGTGCTGAAAACGGCCTGGCTTCTCGACGAAGTGGGCGCGAAGGCGGCGCGCAAGGAAATCTCCATGATCAAGGCGCTGGTCCCGCAGGTCTATTCGACGGTGTGCGACCGCGCGATGCAGGTATTCGGCGCAATGGGCCTGAGCCCCGACACGCCCCTCGCCGATCACTGGACCTGGGCTCGCGCACTGCGTTACGCGGACGGCCCCGACGAGGTGCATCTTCAGGCCATCGCGCGCATGGAAATCGGCAGCAGCAAGGCACGGCTCGGCTCGACCGCGGCCTGGCTGACCATTCCGCCGCGCGACTGACGCACACGGAACCCGCACGGACGCAGCATCACACGTCAGCTCGTTTATGATGTCGGCAAACGGAGCCTGTGAAATGCGTCCACCAAAGCTGGATCTGAATCTGTTCGTCGTATTTGCGTCGATTTACGAAAAGCGCAATCTCACCCGCGCGGCCGAGGCGCTTTTCATCACGCAGCCCGCAGTGAGCAATGCGCTCGCGCGCATGCGCAAGGCGCTGAACGATCCGCTCTTCGTGAGCACGCCGTCCGGAATGGTGCCCACGCCGCTCGCCGAAAACATCGTCGGCCGCGTGCGTGAGGCGCTACAGCTGCTCGAAGCGAGCGCAACCGCGGGCGACGTATTCGTCCCCGCCGCATCGCAACGGACGTTCCGCTTCAGCATGCCCGATTTGACCGAAGCGGTACTGTTGCCCGCGCTCGGCGAGTTGCTTCAGCAACAGGCGCCGGGCATGAACATCGAATGCTACTTCACGCCACGCAGCGAAGTGGCCGCGGCGCTGGAAACGGGCAAGATCGACTTTGCCATCGACGTGCCGTTTATCGACGACCCGCAATTGCGCCAGGCGCCGCTCGGCAGCGACCGCTACGCTTGCATGCTGCGCCACGATCATCCGTTCACGGGCAACACGCTGAGCATGGACGACTACCTCGCGCTGGGTCATATCCAGGTGTCGAGCCGCCGCCAGGGAAGCGGCTTCGTCGACGCGGAACTGAAAAAGCTCGGCAAACAGCGGCAGATGCGAATGCGCGTGCAGCACTATATGGTTGCCCCGCTCGTCGCCTTGCGCACCGACCTCGCGCTGACCGCCCCGGTGCAGCTTCTGCAGCGCTACGACGCGCGCATTTTCGAATTGCCGTTTCCGCTACCGAGGCTGGAGTGGCATTTGTACTGGCATCGCAGCAGCGAGCAGGACCAGGCGAGCATATGGCTGCGATGCCAGATCATCGAATTGCTGAGCGCCGCGGTGAGCCCGCCCGCGTCCGCCTAGCGCGCTGCGATCCCCTGGGCCCCGGTCGGCACACCGGAGACCGAACCAAGAGGCTCGAGTGTCCCGTCGGGCATCACGCGAAAGCCGCTTACCGCGCCGTTGCCTTCCCGGACGTAGAGGAATTTGCCGCGACTGGTGAGCGCCATGTCGAGCGGGGCGCTGAGCGTGCCTGCATCTGGATTGAGCACGCTCAACGTGCCATCCGCGGCAATGCGCAGGCTGCTGATCGTGCCGCTACCGGCATTGGCGGTATAGGCAAAACGCCCGTCGCCGGTCGTGACGAGCCAACAAGGCGCGTGCTGCCCAAGGGGAATCGCTGAGCTAATCGAAGCAAGATGCTTGCCGTCCTCGACGTCATAGGAGGAAACCGAACCGGACCCGGCTTCGGAGACGATCGCATAACCGCGTGTCGTGATGGAAAAGCCGAACGGCGTGACACCGTTCGAGGCATGCGGCGTTGCAGTCGAGGCGTAGCCAGCAAAGCCGACGGAGAACGTATCGATGAGTTGCGTGCCCTTTTCGGTCACCAGCAATTCATCGCCATCCGGTGCGAACTTGACTTGCGCAGGCTGGGCGGAGGCTCCGCCGGCAAGTGGCCGCTGCGAGCCGGGCAACGGAACGAGGTGCTTGCCGAGCGCATCGACAAGGAAGCCACTGATGTTCGGCGTGCCACCGGCATTGAGCACATACGCGATGGGCCCCCTGACCGTCACGCTGACGGGCATTTGACCTCCCGATGGCTTTCTGTCGAGCAGCGTCAGTTTGCTGCCGTCGATCGCGAAAAGCGAAACATCATTGCTGCCGGCGTTCACTGCGAGCAAAAAACCCGCGTCCAGCGTCAGCGAGCCCTGTGAGCCTAGCGGGTCGGCTCCCGTGCCCGCTCCTTTTCCGCCGGTCGAGTAGGTGGCCGCGTAGGTAAGGGTTCCGTTTGCCGTTCGGGAATAGACAAGAACCGAGTTTCCGGCAGGCTGGTTTGACAGGACGTAGACCGCCCCTGGCGGATCGGCTTCAGGATCGGCTTGCGCGAAGCTCACTGAAGCGAATCCCAACGCCGTCGCGAACGTGATGGTTCGCAATAGAAACGATGATCGGTACGTGACGAATGACATGGCGAGCTCCTGATTGGTAGTCTCGATTTCGTGGAAGGTACTGCCACTGCACCTGGCGCCCCTGCTTCTGTCGGGGTGTCGGTTCGAAAACCTCGATCATGGACTTGCATTTCCTCGTGCCTCCCCCCTGCCGCCCCTTTGTTATCCACCTGGCAAAGCCAGGTCGACCGCGCGTCAAGCGACAGATTGACGGTGCGGTATCAACCCACAGTACAAATGTTCGTTATCCTTATTATTTTCTCAAAGTGAAGTCAGCTTTTTGCGCGAGCTTGATCGCCGCCTCGGCCGCACGTCGATTCGAGCCAATCAGTCCCCTCTGACCGTCGATCACCAGTTCCGGCGTATAGGCGCTCTCACCAAAAGGATCGCTGTATTCCGCCTGGCGCTGCGTGGCCGGCCTGGCTGACGCCAGAACGGGCAGCGAGAAGAAGAAGGGACGCAACAGCGACGAGCCGTGCGAACATGACCGGTCTCCAGAGCGGCGGGACTGCGTGTTAGCGCGTCGCAGCGCTGGCAATGGTTCACCGTCGCACGCCAATCAGCACGTCCGCTTAACGAAGCCAGAATTCAGCGAAACCATCGAACCCATTCGGATACGGACGGTTACACCTCAGCCCGGTAATTCGTTCGGTTGCGCATCCCGGTTACAGACGGCAGTGTTTTTTTTGCGGGAAAAGGCGCGACGGGATATTTCGGAGAAGGATCGAGACGACGGATCCGGCGCGAACGCCGGTACACGGTACGCGCATCGTCGCGTTGACGTGGCGGTTACCGCATGGCAAGTGACATCAGCCGGATAGTTTGACGAAGAAGGCCGATACCGAACGCCCATAAACGGAAAATTCCCTCGAAACCCGCGCCAGGCGGGACTTTGGTGCAGGCGTGTCAGACCAGGGGACGCTTTACCTGCGCGCGAAGTCTTCAATCCGCAGCGCCATGGGCTCAAAGATGCCGCGCGTCGCTGTCCGGGATGTTTCCATTACATTGGCTTCCGGCAACTGGCCCCAGTAGTGCTTTCCACTGCTGCCATGTCTGCTCGAGCAGTTCGGCCCGCACCCCGAGGTCGCGCTGCGTGCGCATCAGCCAGGCGCGCATCGCGACGGCTTCGTCCGTACCAGACGCATCGACACCGCCGCTTACAAAGATAAGTCCGCATTGGTGTTGCTGATAACATTGAAAGGCCCTATCTAACCTTGCAGCCAATCTAGATGACGGACTACCATCGCGGTACACCGTGTTTCCTGGCACGATTGCGATGTCCGCCGGCCGAGCTCGTGCCAGTAGACCAGCTGAAGACAGCACCAGGCACGCGAGTAACCATAGACAGGCAACGATCTTCAGGAAACGACTCAAATGAAAATCCTCGCGGGCATTTTTTCCCTTATCGTCCTTGCGTGGCTTGTTGCCACCACGACTGTGTCGCGCGCTCCTGTTAGCGAACCGTGCACACTGGAATGGTTCTCGTACCTGGAGAATCACTACTTCGATATTTCGGATGGAGAGGGCCACGGGCCGGACACGGGAAGCAGCGAATGGCTCAACGCCTTTGAGGCAAAGGCCAGGCTACGGGCGACAAGCCAACTTCCGGAGCGGCAACGCTGTCGGGTAATTCAAGGCCAACTCGAACACCGCACCTATGTCATTAACCGGAGGCTTGGCTTGGCGATCTCACTTTGACGGCGCTCTCAACCCGAACTTCGCACGCATTTCGTCGACTACTTGCATGCCGTACTTTCCCGGACATGCCCGTCCCTCGTTACCGGGCGCGAGAAGCTGATATTCGCGATGGCCGCCCAAGGCCGAGATGTTGAAGAACTCCTTCAGTGTCGAAATCAAGGCCGACAGGGCATCAATCTGTGCCTTGGTCGGCATTGAGTGATCGAGTGCCACCGCATCACGCGCGATGTCTAGCGTCCCCTTGAATTTCTGCCAAAGCGATTTCCGGCTGTACTCCTGCTGCCACGCTTCACCGGCTTGTGCCAGGTTTTCAAGCAGGACGATGCCGAGCTTGCCCGTGTTGTTACCCTTCACGTGGGAACCGATAAAGCGAATGTCGCGAGCTTCGATCAGTTCACCAGGACACGAAACCGCGTAGTGATAGCTAATATCGTCAAATTCATGGCTGTCCATATCGTACGATTGCGCGGTCTTCATCTGTTCAATCGCACCCTGTTCATTCACAGCGCAGGAATAGCTGCGTCCCGCGTGATGGATCACTATGTCATGATAGTCCCAGTGCGAAGGAGTCAACGCGTTTTTGGGCGGGCGCGCTCCCCATGATGATCTTTCCACAAGGGAATAACCCTTCCGTTTTAAGCCCGTGATGATGGCTTGTCGTGTCGCGGCACGATCATTGACCGGGATGGAGACAGCGCTATGCTTGTCACCACCTTTCACGGTGTGGGAAGTTGTCCAATGCTCAATATTGTAGTCCGCCATTATCAGGATCCCGCGGGATTTAGATTGCGCTTGGGGGCATTGAAAGTGATGTGAATTTCCACCGGCTGCTCGCCGTCCGTCACGATCCGAGCGTAACCATTACCATCGGTCCTCCCGCTCTGCCGGGCTCCGCCGACGATCGCGATGAAGTCTCGATTGGGCATCGCCGCCCCGGTCATGCTGTTCCAGACATAAAACCATCGCTCAAATTGAAGCTCAGCGGGCCGTGATGACGCAGAAGGGGCCGATGATGGCTCGCTCACGGAAACGAGCCGTCTGCCTGCGTCGCCTTCTTCCACGATTTTCCATTTCTTACCGTACACGGCAATGATGCGCGGATGCTGCGCACATTTGCACACGACGATATCCTCACCGACCGCCTGACGCCGCCCGCCGTTCACAAAATCGACCAGACGACGCTTGTCGCTCACGGGTGCACCATAGCTAATTCTGCCGATGCTGTCGCACGCTGGGCAGTACGCCTCGTCACCAATATACGCCAGACGACGGAGCCTGCCGTCTTCGCCCTTAACCGTGACGCCTTGTCCACTGGAGTACACGCGGCTCCCTTTACCGCTCGTTAGTGGATCGTCTTCGACGGCTGCATAGTAGACAGGCATGGATTTCCCCGGTTGCAATCTGCACGTGTGGCGGCGACTTGAATGAGCCAACGGACTCGAAACATCCGATAAGACCGCAATATGGCACAAGATCGCTAATGGGCCGAAGCTGATTTGACAAAATTTTGCAATGCTTAGCGATGGCGGCGTGCGATTCCGGGACTCGGTGAGCGCTCGCAGCGCCCGTCTTTTTTGTCAGCGCGGCTCGGCCAGCGGCGAAGCCTTCAGCGCTTTGCCCCATCCGTGAGTGCCTTGAGCCGGCGATAGAGCGTGCGCTCGCTCATTCCGAGCCGTGCAGCAAGCTCACTGCGTTTGCCGCCAGATTCCGCCGCGGCGCGTGCCAGCTCCGCATCCGAAACCTTGCGAGGCAAGGCGAAACCCGTCGCGGGTGGCTCGTCGATCGGCGACATGGCCTCTCGCCTGAGCGCCTCCGGCAGTTGTTCGGGGCGAATCACGCCGTCATCTGCGAGGAGGCTTGCTCGCTCGAGCACGTTGCGCAGTTCGCGAATGTTTCCCGGCCATGAATAGGCGCGCAGCAGCGCGAGTGCATCCGGCGAAATCAACGCCTTGCGCGACGAGCGGTATTTCGCCGACGCAATGCGCTCGAGGATGGAATCTGCGAGAAGCGAAATATCTTCGCTACGCTCACGCACCGCAGGCAAATGAATGGGGAAGGCACTGATCCGGAAGTAAAGGTCCGAGCGAAACTGGCCCGCCGCGACCATCTGCTCGAGCGGCTTGTGAGTAGCCGCAACGAGCCGGAAATCGGCGCGCTGGGTCTCGGTGCTGCCGACACGCCTGAAGGTGCCGGACTCGATGAGACGTAGCAGCTTGACCTGGATCGACAGAGGCACATCGCCAATCTCATCGAGAAACAGCGTGCCGCCCTGCGCGGTTTCGACCACCCCCTGCTTGCGGCCGGTGGCGCCCGTGAACGCCCCCTTCTCGAACCCGAACAGTTCGCTTTCGAAGAGCGTTTCGGTAATGCCGGAGCAATCGACGACAACGAATGGCCGTTGCGCCCGGTCGCTCGCTTCGTGCAGCGCATGGGCGAACAGTTCCTTGCCGGTGCCGGACTCGCCGAGCAGCAGGACGGGCAACATCGACGGTGCGACGCGCTGCAGAGCGGAGATCGCATCGTTGAACGCCGGGGCGCGGCCAACCAGGCCTTCCGCGCTCGATCTCGCCGATGCGCCCCGAATCGTTGCCAGGCGCTCGACGTACGCGATGATCTCCGAGCGGGCATCGAAGATCGGGCGCAACTCGACGTCCACGTGTTCCGGGCCCCGCGGCGTGTGATGAATGTGCAGCACGCGATCCGGGCCGCGACTCTCGGCCGCACGCTTCATTGGGCAGTGCTCCCCGGCCTGATCGCAGGGCACGTCGTAGTGATGGGAAACCTGATAGCACCTGCGGCCGACGTGCGCCTGCCCCTCCACGCCAAATTGCCGCTGATACGCCCGGTTCGCGGCCAGAATCCGGTATTGCGGATCGAGCACGATGGCGGGTAGCGGATCGTACTCGAGGTACGACACCAGCGCAGCGACATCCGGCGCAATGTCCGGCAATGGCGAACCAGTCTGTGTCAGGTCAGGTGAAGTCATGATCGTCGGTCGTTGCTCTTGCAACCGATATTTCCAGACTGCCAATTATGCCACGGACTGCCATTTGGCAGTCGCCATGTCATTCGCATCGCACCAACGCGCTCCCGAAGCGCCGCCTCCGCCGCTCGCCATGCACGGAAAAGCCAATCCAAATCATGGATTTAAAAATCGATGGCGCTGTGTGCAACAAGGCTGGCACGATTATTGAGTTGTTATCCCTTGCGAGGACCCAGCGTCCGTCATTTGCGAGGAATAACCAGAATGCCTGCCTGCCGATTTTCCGTCGAAGGGTTCTTCGATCCCGCCACGTGGACCGTGAGCTACCTGCTGCTCGATATCGGGACGCGCCGCTGCGCGCTGATCGACACCGTGCTCGACTACGACCCGAAATCGGGGCGCACCAGTACTGCCACGGCAGACCGGCTCGCCAGCCGCGTCGAAGCGCTGGACGCCCGGGTGGACTGGCTGCTCGAAACCCATGTCCACGCCGATCACCTTTCCGCGGCGCCGTATCTCAAGGAAAGGCTCGGCGGCAAGGTGGCCATCGGCGGCCAGGTCACGCGTGTCCAGGGCGTGTTCGGCAAGCTGTTCAATGCGGGTCCGGACTTCCGCACCGACGGCTCGCAGTTCGATCGCCTTTTTGCCGATGGCGACACGTTCCATGTGGGCGATCTGGAGGTCCGCGTGATGCACACGCCGGGCCATACGCCCGCGTGCGTGACCTATTTGGTTAGCGACGGCACCCAGCAGGCCGCTTTCGTCGGCGACACGCTGTTCATGCCCGACTACGGAACCGCCCGCTGCGACTTTCCCGGTGGCGACGCCGCGACGCTCTACCAGTCGATCCGCCGTGTCCTGAGCCTGCCGCCCGAGACGCGCCTGTACATGTGCCACGACTATCAGCCAGGCGGTCGCGCCGTGAAATTCGAAAGCACCGTGGCTGAAGAACGCGAAGCCAACGTCCACGTGCACGACGGCATCGACGAGGCGTCGTTCATCGCCATGCGCACGGCCCGCGACGCCACGCTCGACATGCCCGTGCTCATCCTGCCGTCGGTGCAGGTCAACATGCGTGCCGGCCACTTGCCGGAGCCGGAGAGCAATGGCGTTTCCTATATCAAGATCCCGGTCAACGTCCTTTGAGCGACATTGAAGAAAACACAAGAGGCAAGCATGGAACTTAAAAAGCTCACGGACACCTTTGCCGTATCCCCTCAGATCCGCGTTGCCGATCTGGCCGCGCTGCGCGAAATGGGCTTTCGCGCGGTCATCTGCAACCGTTCCGATGGCGAGGGCGCGGACCAGCCCACGTTCACCGAGATCGAGCAGGCAGCACAACAGCTCGGCATGGAGGCACACTACCTTCCGGTGGAATCGGGCAAGGTCAGCGATCAGGATGCCGAACGATTCCGCGGCTATCTGGACACCCTGCCACGCCCCCTGCTCGCCTACTGCCGCAGCGGCATGCGCTCGGCGACCCTGTGGGCGCTGGCCAGCGCATCGGCGATGTCGCTCGTCGAAATCCTTGCCGCGGGCAAACGCGCCGGGGTCGACCTCAGCGGACTCACGCGCCGCATCGGCTCACCAAACATCTCCACAGAGGAGCAGCACGATGTCGTGATCGTCGGCGCGGGCGCTGCTGGCGTCGCCATCTCGTCGAGCCTGCTCGCCCGAGCACCCGATCTCGACATCGCGATCATCGACCCCGCCGACGTGCACTACTACCAGCCGGGCTGGACGATGGTCGGCGCCGGCGTATTCCGCCCGGAAACGACCGCGCGTCCAATGGGTGCTGTACTCCCGCACAACGTACGCTGGATCAAGGCGGCGGTGGCCGCGTTCGAGCCCACCGCGAATGCCGTGATCCTCGAGGGCTGCCGCGTCGTGAAATACCGGCAGCTCGTCGTCTGCCCTGGTCTGAAGCTGGACTGGAATGCCATTGAAGGACTGCCGCAGACGCTCGGGCGCAATGGCGTGACTTCCAACTATCGTTACGACCTCGCGCCCTACACCTGGCAACTGGTGCAGCAGCTCAAGGGCGGCCGCGCGCTATTCACGCAGCCGCCCATGCCGATCAAATGCGCGGGCGCACCGCAGAAGGCCATGTATCTCTCGTCCGATCACTGGCGCCGCACCGGCCGGCTCAACCAGATCGACGTCGAGTTTTACAATGCCGGCGCGGCGCTCTTCGGTGTGGCCGACTATGTGCCCGCCCTGATGAAGTACGTCGAGTCGTACGGCATCAATCTCAACTTCGGCTTCAACCTGACGGCCGTGGACGGCGAAACCCGGCGAGCGACCTTCACGCGTGCGCTGCCCGGTGGCCGCAGCGAGACATTCGAAACCGGCTTCGACATGCTCCACGTCGTGCCGCCCCAGAAGGCGCCCGACTTCATCCGCGTCAGCCCGCTGGCCGATGCCGGCGGCTGGGTCGACGTCGATCAGGGCACCTTGCGCCACAAGGTCTACGAAAACATCTTCGGGCTGGGCGACGCGACCAATACGCCGAACGCAAAAACCGCGGCAGCGGCGCGCAAGCAGGCGCCGGTCGTCGCGCACAACGTGCTTGCCGCGCTGGGCGTGAAGCGCGGAGCGGCGACCTATGACGGTTACGGTTCCTGCCCGCTCACGGTCGAGCGCGGGAAGATCGTGCTCGCCGAGTTTCTCTACGGCGGCAAGGTCGCACCGACCTTCCCCGCATGGATCATCGACGGGAAGAAACCATCCGGACTCGCCTGGCTGCTCAAGGAGCGCATCCTGCCGCCGCTTTACTGGCGAGGCATGCTCAAGGGGCGGGAGTGGTTCGTGCAACCCCAGGTGGCCGACTGACACTCGTCCGCTTGCCGCCCCTCGAGGTGAATCGATGCTGGTCTCGCTTTTTCTCGGCGCCGCAGTCGGCGCCATTCTCGGACTCACGGGCGCCGGCGGCGGCATCCTCGCCGTCCCCGCGCTCGTATTTGGAATGGGATGGCCAATGCAGCAGGCGACGCCAGTCGCGCTCGTCGCCGTCGCGGGCAGCGCGGCAGTGGGCGCACTCGAGGCGTTCCGCAAACGCCTGGTCCGCTATCGCGCCGCGCTCCTGATGGCCGCGCTCGGGGTCCCCGCCACGGCAGTGGGGGCGCGCCTCGCACGCGCGCTGCCCCAGAGGCTGCTGCTGGGTCTGTTCGCCTGTGTCATGCTTTTCGTGGCCTTCCGGCTCCTTCGTCAGACGCTCGCGCGCAAGGCATCGGCACAACAGGCGTCGCCGCTTTGCGTCGCTCATGTCAACCCGGCCACGGGCCGGTTCGACTGGTCATGGCCCACCGCACTGGCACTGGCGGCGACCGGGTCGCTTACCGGCCTGATGACGGGGCTTCTCGGCGTGGGCGGTGGATTCATCATCGTGCCGCTGATGCGCAAGCTGACCGACGTCTCGATGCACGGCATCGTAGCAACGTCGCTCATGGTGATTGCGCTGGTTGGCAGTGGCGGTGTGCTGGCGACGGCGATGCACGGTACGGCCTTTCCGTTCGACGTCGCCTTGTGGTTCAGCACCGCTACCGCCGCGGGGATGTTGGGCGGGCGCCTCGTGTCGCATCGCATGGCAGCTCATCACGTCCAGTCCGGGTTTGCGGGCATCCTCGTCTGCGTGGCCCTCGGCATGCTCGCCAAGGCCGTTCTCGCGTGAAGCGGGGGCGGGCCCACGCAGGTCGGGGGTGCACGCAGTAAGCGCTGGCGCGCGAAATTGCGCAACGCGCATTCGTGAAATGGGGCAGACGTGCGCCTGCCCCCTAACCTTGCCCGCGACGTTCTGATCCAACCCTCATCCACTAAACGTATACCCCCGTACCCTATCCAGGGTAAGATAGCCCCCTACCGTATTCAGGGGGTGCTGGCCGTGAGCCATACGATTCGCGAAAAACAGAAGCTGCTCAACCGGGTTCGCCGCATCAAGGGACAGGTTGAAGCCATCGAGCGCGCACTGGAAGAAGAGCGCGGCTGCATGGATGTGCTCCAGCTCATCACCAGTAGCCGCGGCGCGATGAACGGGTTGCTTGCCGTGGTTCTCGAAGACCACATCCGGACGCATCTCGTCGACGCAGAGCCGGACGACGAGCACGGCAGCGGCACCGAGCAGCTGATTGAAGTAGTCCACAGCTACTTCAAGTAAGAGGGGAACCATGAGCAACTTTGAAGATTCCGCTTTCGGAGCGGGGCACGACCACATCTTTCTGGGTGCAGCCCACGAAGACAACGAGCGCAGAACGTGGATGGTGATTGCGCTGTGCAGCGCGATGATGGTGGCTGAAATTGTCGGCGGCAGTCTTTATGGCTCGCTGGCGCTCGTCGCCGATGGTCTGCACATGTCCACTCACGCCGGCGCGATGCTCATCGCCGCTTTGGCGTACACCTACGCGCGCCGGCACGCGGCCGACAAGCGCTTCGTATTCGGTACCGGCAAGCTGGGCGACCTCGCTGGCTTTACCAGCGCGATCGTGCTCGCCATGATCGCGCTGCTGATCGCGTACGAAGCCGTTTCGCGATTTCTCTCGCCCGTACCCATTCACTTCGGTCAGGCGATCCCTATCGCCGTGCTTGGGCTGCTGGTCAATCTCGCGAGCGTCTGGCTGCTGAGCGGCGACCACCACGGGCACAGTCATGGGCACAGCCACGGTCATGGTCATGGTCACGGCCATGAAGACGAACACGGTCACGGGGACGAGGTGCATCGCATCTTCGGCGGCGCTGGCGTCTTTGCCTTGTCGGTCTTCGAAGACGGCGTACCGCCTGTCTTCCGCCTTACGCCGGAAACGCCCTCCTCGAAACTGGACGCCCATGCTGTTTCAGTGACGACGATCCGCCCC
>DATBXG010000106.1:0-5038 GCA_036514415.1 Paraburkholderia sp. | reverse complement strand
GGCCGCGCGCCCACGCTCACGCGCAAGATCAAGGAAGCGATCACGGCGTTCAAGATCGAGGCGGTGTATAGCAAGCAGCAGATTCTCGAGACATATCTGAACACGGTGCCGTTCCTCTACAACGCCTACGGCATCGAGATGGCGGCGCGCACCTACTTTGGCGTTTCCGCCGATGAGCTGGACGTCCTGCAGGCGGCGACGCTCACGGGCATGTTGAAGGGCAATGCCTACTACAATCCGGTGATCAACCCCGAGCGCGCGCTCGCGCGGCGCAACACCGTGCTCGGCCAGATGGTGAAGTACGGCAAGCTCAGCGAAGCGCAATACGCCACGCTCTCGAAAAAGCCGCTGCGCCTCGACTTCGAGCGTCAGACCGAGCCGCCCGGCCCCGCGCCGCATTTCGCGCTGCAACTGCGCAAGTGGCTGATCTCCTGGGCCGACCGCAACGACTACAACATCTATTCCGATGGCCTCGTGGTGCGCACCACGATCGATTCGCGCCTCCAGCAGATGGCGAGCGCCGCGCTGCGCCAGCACGCGAACCAGCTCCAGGGCGTCGCGAACGGCGCGTGGAGCGGGCGCAACGGCTGCACGGCGAGCAACGATCTGTTCGCGACGTTCATGCGCGAAACGCAGGACTACAAGAGCGCGCGCGACGCGGGCGCGACCGACGCCGACGCGCTCAAGCATCTCGCCGCCGACCGCGACTTCATGCGCGGCCTCTGCAAGAGCAAGACGGACGTGCAGGCGGGCTTCCTCGCCATCGACCCGCGCAACGGGCAGATCAAGGCGTGGGTGGGCAGCCGCGACTTCACCGAGGAACCGTTCGACCACGTGCAGCAGGCGCGCCGGCAGCCGGGCTCGACGTTCAAGCCGTTCGTGTATGGCGCGGCCTACGCGGCGGGCGCGAAGCCGGGCGACACGTTCATCGACCAGCCGGTGGAGATTCCGCTCGCGGGCGGCGAGATCTGGAAGCCGACCGACGACGTGCCGCCGAGCAACCGCCCGATGACGCTGCGCGACGCGATTGCGTTCTCGCGCAACCGTATCACCGCGCAGCTCATGCAGACGGTGGGCCCGGACAAGGTCGCGCGCCTCGCGCGCGCGATGGGCGTGCGCGACAGCCAGCTCAACCCGGTGCCGTCGCTCGCGCTCGGCACGAGCCCTGTCACGCTGAAAGAGATGGTCTCCGCGTACAGCACGATTGCCAACGACGGCGTGTACCTCGAGCCGCGCATGGTCACGAGCATCGAGGACCGTAAGGGCAATGTGCTGGCGCAGTTCGAGAGCGCCTCGCCGGAGCGCGCGCTTTCCGCGGAAGCGGACCGCACGCTGCTCGACACCATGCGCGACGTCGTGAACCGCGGCACCGGCGCGGCGATCCGCTCGCGCTTTGGCATTCGCGGCGACGTGGCGGGCAAGACCGGCACGACCCAGGGCAACACGGACGGCTGGTTCATCCTGATGAATCCGCAGCTCGTGGCGGGCGCGTGGGTGGGCTTCGACGACGGCCGCGTGACGCTCGACGACTACTGGGGGCAGGGCGCGCGCAGCGCGCTGCCGATCGTCGGCGACTTCTTCCAGCGTGCGCTGCGCTCGCGCGTCGTCGATTCGCGTGCGCGCTTCGACACCGAGGTGACGCCGGGCGCGTTCGAGATCTTCCGCGAAAAGCTGCGCGCCTGGATGGACAAGCTGTTCGGCACGCGCGAGGCGCCGCCGCCCGCCGCGCCGGTGCGCCATGTGCCGCCGCGCGCGAGCGCGCCGGCACCTGCATCCGTGCCTTCCGCGGCTTCGGAGGCAGGCGGAGCATCGGCGCCTTCGGTGGCATCGGCGCCATCTGAAGCGTCGGCGGCGGCCTCCGCTGCGGCCGCGCGCGAGATGATGGGCCTGCCGCCGATCATCGGCCCGTCCAGCGCGCCGCCTGCGCAAGCGCCGCAGCAGCCCGCGTATCCGGCGCAGGCGCCAGCGCTGGCGCCGACCCCGACGCCCGACGTGGCCGAGCCGGATACCTCGGGCGCAAGCGCGAGCTACACGCCGCCCGTGGCGCAACCGCAAGGGCAATGAACGTGAGCGCGGCGCATGCCGCGCAAATGGAAAAAGGCGGCGCGATGACTCATCGCGCCGCCTTTTTTGTGCGCCCTTGACGGGCGCTTCCGTGGGTCGTGCGTCTAGTCCCGCATCTTGAACACCGAAACGATCTCGGCGAGCGCTGCCGCGTGATCGTTGAGCGTGGCGGCGGCGCGTTCTGCGTCGCCCACGAGCACGGCGTTCTGCTGCGTCGCCGCGCCGATCTGCGAAACCGCGATGTTCACCTGCTCGATGCCGCCCGACTGTTCGCGCGAGGCCACGCTGATCTCGCCGATGATCGAGCGCACTTCATCCACGCGCGCGACGATGCCGCGCATGGTCGTGCTCGCCTCCCCGGCGATGCGGTAACCCGTCTCGACCGTCGACGACGATTCGGCGATCAGCGCCGAGATTTCCTTCGCCGCGGCCGCGCTGCGTTGGGCGAGCGCGCGCACTTCGCTCGCCACCACCGCGAAGCCCTTGCCGTGCTCGCCCGCGCGCGCCGCTTCCACGGCGGCGTTGAGCGCGAGGATGTTGGTCTGGAACGCGATGCCGTCGATCACGCCGGTAATCTCGGCGATCTTTTGCGATGAACGGCTGATGTCGTTCATCGTCTCCACCACGCGGCTCACGGCGCGGCCGCCGTCGAGCGCGGCATCGGCCGCGCTGCTCACCACGCTGTTGGCGCGCGCCGCATGATCGGCGTTCTGCTGCACGGTGGAGGTGAGCTCTTCCATGCTCGCTGCCGTTTCCTCCAGGCTGCTCGCCTGGCTCGCGATGCGCGAGGCGATCTCGCCGCTGCCCTGGGCGATGCGCGAGGTGTCCTCGCTCATCTGCGCCGTGGCGCTGCGCACCTGCGCGACGATCTGCGCGAGACCTTCGCCGATGCCGTCGATGGCGCGCGTGAGGCGGCCGATCTCGTCGGCGCCTGCCGTGCCCTGCGCCCCTGCGGCGTTGCCGCCGTTGTTCCCGCTGTAGTTGCCGCTGTAGTTGCCCCTGTTGTTACCAATACGCACCGTGAGGTCGCCCGCGGCGAGCTGGCCGGCGGCTTGCGCGGCGGCGTCGAGCGGCTTGCTCACGAGGCGGCGCGCCGCGTAGATCGAAAGCGCCGCGAAGAGCGCGACCAGCGCGAGGCCGATGGCCGCAAAGCGGTCGCGCGTGGCGTTCACCTCGGCCATGATCTCGTCGCGCACCGCGACGCCGCCCACGAGCCATTGCCATTGCGGCACGCTGACGAACGAGACGAACCTGGCGCGCGAGTCGGCGGAGGTGTAGTCGAGCGTGCCTTCGCGCGCCTCGAGCATGCGCGACCAGGGTGCGTCGGCGTCGTCGTAGTGCTTGCCGGCGGCGCTCGGGTGAACGAGGAACGTGCCGCGTCCGGGGCCGTTCGACGCGTCCATCACGAAGTAATAGCCGCTCTCGCCAATCTTGAGCTTCGCGATCTCGCTCTTGAGCGCGTCGATCTGCTCGCCCACGTCCACGCCGACGAAGAGCGCGCCGATCACGTGGCCGCTCGCGTCGAGAATCGGCTTGTACTGCGTGATGTACTGCTTGCCGAACAACTGGGCGAGACCGGTATAGGTGCGATTGGCGAGCACCAGTGTGTAGGCGGGGCCCTTGCGGTCGAGCAGCGTGCCGATCGCGCGCGAGCCGTCCTGCTTCTTGAGCGAGGTGGTCACGCGCACGAAGTCGTCGCCGCTGCGCGCGAAAATCGTCGCAATTTCGCCGCTGCGCGCGAGAAACTGGTCGGGTACCGTGAAGTCCAGGTTCAGCACGTGGTCGCCGGACTTGAAGACCGGTGTGGCCTTGCCGCCGATGTCGACGGTCTGCGTGGGGTCGAGCGTGAAGGCGCCCGGCAGGAAGCTCTCGAAGAGCTGCATTGCGCGGTCGACTTCCGTGGTGAGCGCGCCGTCGATGAGCGAGATCGACGAGGCGACCGACTGGTCCTTCTCGGCAATGCGCGTGCGCACCTGCTCGCCAACCTGGGTGGCCGCCGACCGCGTGATCGCCCATGTAAAGGCCGCAAAAATGGCTGCGACGAGCACGCAGGAAAGCAAGGCGAGACGCACGCCGACGCTCGCGCGGCTTGATAAGCGTGAAAGCATGAGATCGGTTCCGAAATAGAGCGGGTAAAGGAACCTGCGCCTTCGAGGCGCTGGCATGACGCATTACGGCGCGCGCGGGCGATCCTTTAGGGCGGAACGCCAAAATTCTTACAATTTAATTAAATAAGCGAACGATCACTCTAATTTGGCAGTGCAAACTGTGGGAAATTTTGGTCTCCGAAAAGATGGAGGCCGCAAGAAAAAGGGCGCGTGATGCGCCCTTTCGATATATACCGCGCGATATTTCGCACGCGTTTTTTAACGCTGCCCTCGCCAGGTTCTGAGCAAGAGCGCGTTGGTCACGACGCTCACGCTGGAGAACGCCATCGCCGCGCCCGCGAGCATGGGATTGAGCAGGCCGAACGCCGCGAGGGGAATCCCGATCAGGTTATAGATGAACGCCCAGAACAGGTTCTGCTGGATCTTGCGCCACGTGCGCCGCGAGATGTCGATTGCGGCTGCAACGAGCGCCGGGTCGCCGCGCATGAGCGTGATGCCTGCGGCGTGCATGGCGACGTCGGTGCCCGTGGCCATGGCGATGCCGATATCGGCGGCAGCGAGCGCCGGGGCGTCGTTGATGCCGTCGCCGGCCATCGCGACGATGCCGCCGCTCTTTATCTTGAGGTCGCGTATCGTGCGCGCCTTGTCGTCGGGCAACACTTGAGCGTGGACCTCGTCGATGCCGAGCCGCGCGGCCACGGCCGCCGCGCTGCCCGCGTTGTCGCCGGTCACGAGGACGCTGCGGATGCCCATCGCCTTGAGGCTCGCAATGGCTTCGCGCGCCGTGGGCTTCACGGTGTCGCCGAAAGCGAGCAGGGCGAGGACGCCGCCGTGCGGCTCGAATAGCCACGACACCGTATTGCCCG
>DATBXG010000105.1:0-3350 GCA_036514415.1 Paraburkholderia sp. | reverse complement strand
TTTCGAAGGGCTATGGCCTGCTGTATCTGCCGCTGCTCGTGATGGAAAAGGCGCGGCTCTTCGAGCGCCATGCGGCCCGCCAGGGGCTCGCGGACGTGAGCGTGGAGTGGGTGAGGCTCGATGGCGGCAATTCCGTCGACGACGCCATGATGGCCGGCACGCTCGACTTCGCGGCCGTGGGCGCGCCCGGCTTCATCGAGTTGTGGGCGCGGGCGCGCGGTATTCCGAACGTCGAGGTGATCGGCATCAGCGGCCTCTCGGCCACCTCGCTCTCGCTCAACACGAACCGGCCGCAGATCGCCACGCTGCGCGACTTCACGGCCGCCGACCGGATCGCCGTGCCGGGCATCCGCACTTCGCTTTCGGCCGTGGTGCTGCAGATGGTCGCGAGCAAGCTGCTCGGGCCGCAGCACTTCGCGCAGCTCGATTCGATCACCGTTGGCATGCCGCATCCGCAGGCCATGCAGTCGCTGATCCGGCGCGAGGGCGGCATCACCGCGCATTTCGCGTCGCCGCCATTTTCGACGCTCGAATTGCAGCAGCCGGGCATTCGTCGCGTGGTCGATTCGGTCGACGTGCTCGGCCCGTTGACGCTCGACGTGGTGTTCGCACCCAGGCGCCTCGTCGACGCCGAGCCGGCGCTGGCGCGCGCGTTCCTCGGCGCGCTCGACGAAGCGAACCGTCTGATCGCGCAGAACCCCCAGGCCGCCGCGCAGATTTACGTTGCCTCGTCGGGATTCGGCGTTTCGCGCGAGCACGTGGTGCAGACGCTCGCCGCGCCGGAGTCGCGCTTTTCGGTCTGGCCCGAGCAACTGATGGAGTACGTCGACTTTCTGTACATGGTCGGCACGATCAAGGCCAGACCGCGCACGTGGAACGACATGTTCGTGCCGATGCTCGGGGACTTTCGTCCGTCGTAGCGAACCCGGCAACCCTGGACAATAAAACGAAAACCCGTAGGAGAACGTAGTGAACACTGATTCAATGCTTGACCAGCAGCCCGCCGAAGAGCGGCACGTGATGTCGAAGATCGCGCGCCGCCTGATGCCGATCCTCGTCGTGATGTTTCTCATCTCCTTCATCGACCGGCAAAACGTCGGCTTCGCGAAGCTGCAGATGGTGCATAGCCTCAACATGACCGAAACGGCATTCGGTCTCGCTTCTTCGCTGTTCTTCATCGGCTATCTGCTGTTCGAGGTGCCGAGCACGCTCGCGCTGCACCGCTTCGGCGCGCGCGTCTGGCTCGCGCGCATCATGCTCACGTGGGGCGTGATTACGGTGCTGATGGGCTTCACCACGTCGATGAACGTGTTCTGCGGACTGCGCTTCGCGCTGGGCGTGGCCGAGGCCGGCTTCTATCCGGGCGTCATCTATTACCTCACGCTGTGGTTTCCGCAAAGCTACCGTGCGCGCGTGCTCGGCATCTTCACGCTCGGCAGCGCGCTCGCGAACATGCTGGGCTCGCTCGTGGGCGGCTGGCTGCTGAGCCTCGATGGCGCGGGCGGCCTCGCGGGCTGGCAGTGGGTGTTCATCGCCACGGGCCTGCCCGCGGTGCTGGTCGGCATCGCCGTCTTCAGGCTGCTGCCCGCGTCGTACCAGGAGGCGCGCTTCCTGAGCGAGCACGAAAAGCAGATCGTGGCGGCCGCGCTCGAGCGTGAAAAGCCGGAGCACGCCGAGCACGCGCAGCCCTGGAAGGCGCTGCTCGACCCGCGCGTGATGCTGTTCGCCGCGACCTACATGCTGATGTCGACGTCGCTGTACGGGGTGACCTACTGGCTGCCCACGCTCGTGAAATCGTTTGGCGTGTCGAGCAGCACGAACGGCCTCTTGAGCATGCTGCCCTGGGCGCTGGCGGTGCTGCTGCTGCTGTGGCTGCCCTCGAAGCTGCGCGAGGCGAAGAGCGTGCTCCGCGCCATGGCGATCGTCGCCGCGCTCGGCACGCTGAGCTTCCTGCTGAGTCTCCTGCTGCCTTCCACGCCGCTGCGCTTTATCGCGCTCGTATTGGGCGGCGCATGCATTCCGCTCCTGTACCCGTGCTTCTGGTCGATGCCGCCGCGCTACTTCACCGGCGCCCGGGCGGCGGCGAGCGTCGCGGCGATCAACTCGATCGGCAATCTCGGCGGTTTCTTCGGCCAGAACCTGATGCCGTTCGCAGGCAAGGCCACGGGCACCGCATTCGGTCCGATGATCGTGCCGATCGTTTGCCTCGCGGTGCTCGGGATCGGCGCCCTCGTCGCGTGGGGGCGTTCCGGGCGCGCGTTGGCGGGCGTGCCGGCTTAGGGTCGGAAGCGTTGCGCGATTGTTTTTATAGCCGTAACAGTGAGTTCATTCTATTGGCATAGACTTTCGATAGAACGACCCTAAACTGATCCTCCATGTGAGCGCAATGGCGCTCGATCATGAGAGAGATCGATGCAGCAAGTTTTTAAAGGGACCGCAAAGGCGGGGAGCGCGGCGAGCGGCGCAAGCGAGCGCGCGCAGCCGCGGTCCCGTTTCGCGTGGTCGTCGCCCAAGGTGCTCGTTGCCATTGCTGCCGCCTGCACGGTCCTCGCGGGTTGTGCGTCGGCCGGCGATGTCACCGCGGCGGACAAACAGGGCACTTACGTCGTCACGGCTTCGGCAACGGGCGGGCGTCTCGCGTGGGCGCGCGCGCACAAACGCGCAGTGAGCGAGGCGACCGATTACTGCGAGAGCCGCGGCATGCAGACGAGCCTCGGGATGGAGCACACCGAGGGCCTCGAGGCGCTTCAGGCACAAGCGTCCGTTGTCCACTTCGAGTGCCACCCGAAGCTTTGAGGCGCATACGCACTGATGGCAACGTTCAGCCTGACTTACGTGGCACAGGTGCTCAAGCTGCCGAAATCTGCTGCTTTGGCAGGGGTGCTCGGAGGAACTGCGGCACAACTGCTTCTTATCCCGGCATTCGGTGCTCTGTCAGATAAGGTTGGAAGGCGTCCAGTCTATATTCCTGGAATTGTTGCGGGCGGCAATGACGTAAATGGCCGTGACCTCGCGCCGCGAGCGCGACGGCCAGTGGCGCATGCCACGGTGGCGAGCGAGCAGGGCGCCCGCCATCGCCGCGAGCGCCGCTTTTGCTACCCCGCCTTGCGCACCGGCGGGAAGCGCCGCTTGCCGTTGCCCATGGGAATGCGGCGGAAGCGTTCCTTCTTGTGCTCTTCCTCGAAGTGCGATAGCGAGAGCTTGACGAGGTCGCTGCGCGAGACGATGCCCACGAGCCGCCGCGATTCGCGGTCGGCCACCACGGGCAGGCGCTCGAGCCCGTGAATCGCGAGACGCGTGGCGATCTGGCGGCAGGTTTCCTCGGGCAGCGCCATGTCGGGAGAACGTTG
>DATBXG010000104.1:0-6768 GCA_036514415.1 Paraburkholderia sp. | reverse complement strand
AGCCGCAATGATCCGCTTGCGCGCTTCGAGCGCGTGGAGGCGATGGCGAAGGACTGGGGCGGCCGTCTCGTCGACCTGGGAGATGTCGGTCACCTGAACCCTGCGGCGGGCTTTGGGGAATGGCCCATGGCCGAGATGTTGATTCATGAACTTGTCTGATCAAAAGTGCGTGGCGCAGGCGAGCGACGCGAGCGAGCAGCCCGTGCTGACGATCGAAGCCTTCTTCGACTTCATCTGCCCGTGGTGCCTGATCGGCAAGCGCAATCTGGATGCAGCCGTGTCGCGCTTCGCCCGTTCGCGGCCCGATGTGCAGGTGAGCGTGCAGTGGCGCTCGCGGCAACTGCTGCCGTGGACGCCGCTCGAGGGCATGCCGTATCAGGCGTTCTATCGCGACCGGCTGGGCAGCGCCGAGGCGGTGGCCGCAAGGCGCGCACAAGTGCAGCAAGCGGGCCGCGACGCGGGCGTGGCATTCGCCTTCGACCGTATCCAGGTGCTGCCGAACACCGCCGCCGCGCATGATCTCGTCACGTTCGCCGCGAGCCGCGGCACGAACGTGCAGAGCGCGGCGCTGATCGACCGCCTGCTCACCGCCTACTTCATGGAAGGCGAGAACATAGGCGATTACGCGGTACTCGAGCGCCTTGGCCTGGAATGCGGCCTCGAGCGCGAAGGCCTCGTGGCGCACCTGAGCGCGTCGAGCCGTCTTGCTGACCCGACGGGCCAGCGCGTGCGAAATGCCAATCGCGCCGACGCGCAGGTGAGCGGCGTGCCGTATTTCGTGTTCAACGCGGCTTATTCGCTTTCGGGCGTGTATTCGCCCGTGGCGATCGCGAGTGCGATGGCGCTGGCGGTCGACAAGTGAAGCGAATAGAAGTGAATTGATGGAACTAGAGGGGAAAGGGAATGTCACGTGAAGTACCGGTCGCCACGGTGGATGAACTCGCGCCGGGCCAACGCAAGCTGGTTTTCGTCGATGGCCGCAGCATCGTGCTGTTCAACGTCGCGGGCGAGATTCACGCGGTCGACAACTCGTGCCCCCACAACGGCGCCTCGCTCGCGAGCGGCGCGCTCGAAGGTTGCATGCTGCGCTGCCCGGCGCACGGACTGCGCTTCGATGTGCGCACCGGATGCATGCCCGGCGCCGGCGGGCTCAGCCTGACGACATTCCCGGTGCGGGCCGAGGGCGGCAAGCTGGTCGTGAGCGTCGTGGATTCGGCGGCTTCCAGCCAGGTGTAGTACGGTATTGAATTCGGGTTCCTGATCGAACCAAGTCATTTAGGATAGCAAACCATGCAAGGTCTGATGATGGAGCAGCCGCTCCTGGTCGCTTCGCTGCTCAAGCATGCAGAACGCCATCACGGCACGCGGGAAATCGTCTCGCGCCGGGTGGAAGGCGACATTCACCGCTACCGCTACCAGGACCTCGCGCAGCGCGCGCGCCGCATGGCGAATGCGCTTTCAAGCCTGTCGATCGCGCCGGGCGAGCGCGTGGGTACGCTGGCGTGGAACGGCTACCGGCACATGGAGCTGTACTTCGCCGTGTCGGGCTCCGGCGCCGTGCTCCACACGCTGAATCCCCGGCTGCACGCCGATCAGCTCGTGTACATCATCGAGCATGCGCAGGATCGCGTGGTCTTCTTCGACCTCACGTTCCTGCCGTTGATCGAGAGCGTCGCGCCGCGCCTGACCTGCCCGAGATACTTCGTCGCGATGACCGATCGCGCGCACATGCCGCTCAACCATGGCCTCGGCGCGCGGCTGCTTTGCTACGAAGACCTGATCGAAGGACACAAGGCCGATTTCGAGTGGCCGCTGCTCGACGAAAGCAGTGCCTCTTCGCTCTGCTATACGTCCGGCACGACCGGCAACCCGAAAGGCGTGCTCTACAGCCACCGCTCGACACTGCTGCACACCTACGCGGCGGCGCTGCCCGATTCGCTGAACTGCTCGGCGCGCGACGCGATCCTGCCGGTCGTGCCGATGTTCCATGTGAACGCCTGGGGGCTGCCGTATATCGCCTGCATGGTGGGCGCGAAACTCGTGTTTCCGGGCCCGGCGCTGGATGGGAAGTCGCTGTATCAGTTGATCGAGCAAGAGCAGGTCACGCTTTCGGCCGGTGTGCCGACAGTCTGGCAGGGGCTCCTCTCGCACGTCGAATCGGTCGAGGGGGCGTTCTCCTCGATGCGGCGCACCATCATCGGCGGCGCTCCTTGCCCGACCGCGATGACGCAGGCATTCCAGAAGCGCCATCACGTCGACGTGCTGCACGCATGGGGCATGACGGAGCTGAGCCCGGTTGGCACGGTATGCAGTTTCAAGGCGCACCAGTCCGGATTGCCCGAAGCTGAGCGCTATGCGCTTCAGGCGAAGCAGGGGCGCTCGGTGTTCGGCATCGACATGAAGATCGTCGACGCGGCGGGCAAGGAACTGCCGTGGGACGGCAACGCGGCTGGCGACCTGCTGGTGCGCGGCCATTGGGTCACGCGCAACTACTTCGGCGGCGACGTTGGCAGCAACGGCGCATCGCCGCTGCAGGATGGCTGGTTCCCGACCGGCGACGTGTCGAAGATCGACCCGGACGGTTTCATGCAGATCGTGGATCGCAGCAAGGACGTCATCAAGTCAGGCGGCGAGTGGATCAGTTCAGCCGACATTGAAAACGTTGCGGGCCTGCACCCCGACGTCGCGACGGCCGTGTGCATTGCCGCGCGCCACCCGAAGTGGGACGAGCGCCCGCTGCTGCTGATCGTGAAGAAGCCGGGCGCAGCGCTCGAGGCGAACGAACTGCTAGCGTTTTTCGAGGGCCGCGTGGCGAAATGGTGGACGCCGGACGCCGTGCTGTTCATCGAGGCGGTGCCGATCGGCGCGACGGGCAAGGTGCTCAAGAACCAGTTGCGCGATCAATTCGGCGGCCACTACATGCGGGCTTGCTGAAACGGCAACCCGGACACAGAGTTACATTCAGGTAACACCCAACAGGTAACACCAAAAGCCGACGGGACCACCCGGCAGGCACCACACGGAGAGAGACAATGAAACTGAAGTTCGGTAGCCTGGCAGCGTTGGTCCTGTTCGCCAGCGCAGCTCATGCACAATCGTCGGTCACGCTTTATGGCGTGGTTGACAGCGGTATCCTGTACCAAAACACCTCGGCGGCAAACTTCTCAGGGACTGCGAAGAATCTGGGAAGCGTGTGGCAGCTCAAGGACGGCGGCATTTACTCGAGCATCTGGGGTTTGAGGGGAACCGAGGACATCGGCGGCGGCTACAAGATCAACTTCAAGCTGCAAGGGTCGTTCACCACGAATAACGGCAAGCCGGGCCTGTCCGACACGCCGGGCGCGACCGCGCTCTTCAACCAGTTCGCGACCATCGGTGGGTCGGGTTGGTTCGGCTCGATCGACGCGGGCCGGCAGATCGTCCCGATGATCTACGCGATGTCGGACACCGATGTGCGCGGCGCGCAATACTTCGGCAGTATCCTGACTGCGTGGCTGGGTCTGAACCAGGCGGCCGGCTGGCCCGGCACCAGCACGAACGCCCCGATCGGCGCGCTCTATGACAGCAACGCGATCGTCTATAACTCGCCGAAATTCTATGGTGCGTCGCTCGCGCTCGAGTATGCGCCGGGTGGCACGCCGGGGCAGTTCCAGGGCGGTACGCGAGAGTCGGCCGTGCTCAAGTACTCGAACTACGGCCTGAACCTGGCCGGGGTCTATTACAACGGCCACGACACCAACCCGTTCCCGGCCAACTATCCGACGGCGCCGGCCGCGCCGGCGACGGGCCGCAACAACAACAACTTCTACTACGTCGGCGCGATGTATACGATCAGCGGATTCTCGATATCCGGCTCGTTCAGCTCGTCCAACGCGCAGAGCTTGCTCAGCAAGGCGACCTATAACTTCGAAATGATCTCGGCTGGCCTGGGTTACCAGTTCAGCCCGGCATTCAAGGTCACGTCCGGCTACTACTATCTGAAGGACCGCAACAACTCGGCGAATCACTCGAGCGAAGTCGCAGTGGGCGCCGAATACAACCTCTCGAAAGCGACCAAGACTTATGCCCAGGTCGGCTACGTCAGCAACAAGGGGACCATGAACCAGACGATCATCTACGGTGCGCCGGTCGCGCCGGGCCGATCGACGACTGCGGCGATGGTCGGCATTCGTCACGCGTTCTGATCCTCACAACCTGAAGAAGAAACGGAGTCATCGATGAAGAAAATCACGGTAGCTGGGTTGACGATCGCGGCGCTGGCCGCGATGGTTTCCATGAGTGCGTGGGCGCAGCCCCAGGGCGCTGCGAGCGCGCCCGCGGAAGCGCAAGCGGCGTCCGCGATGGCGGCCCCCGCCGCTGCGGCGCCCACGAGCAAGCAGGCGAATCGCGCGCTGCGCCGCAAGGTGTATGCGGCCATCAGCAAGGATAAGGCGATCAACGCGGGCAACATCAGCGTGCGCGCGAAGGGTGGCGCGGTGACGCTCACTGGCACGGTTTCGGACGCCGCGCAGATCGGCAAGGTCGAGGAGATCGCGAAGGGCGTTCCCGGTGTGACGTCGGTGACGAACAAGCTGACGGTGCAAAAGTCTTTCGGCGGCATGTGAGCTGCCACGGGAGGCGCGGGGCGCGGTGAGGCCAGGGCTGTGGTCAAACCGTGTTCCGCGTAGCAGTGCTGAGGCTTCATCCAGTAGGCCTCTCGCTGTTTTATCCGGACTGCTAATCACAGTCCGGAGCGTCGGTCGGGCTCGTGAGCAGGGGCGAGTCTGGAGGCGTGAGCTCGACTTTCCAGTCGGAGTGTTTTATCGCCGTTTCGAGGGTGCGGAACGGCGATTTTTTTTTATTCCGCCACCGCCCGCGCAACCATCACCAGCCCCACCGCAATCGCAGCAAACCCGATCCCCCGCGCGAGCCGCCCGCCAACGCGCACAGGCACCCACCTCTCCGCAGCAATAGCTGCGGCGACCAAAGCCATCGCAGGCCGATCCATCACGCCCGCTGCAAGCAGCGCCGCCATCAAGTTCCCGCAGCAGAACAGGCAATGCCGACCGAGCTTCAACCCGTGATGCAACGCAGCCTGCACATCGAACCGCGCATGCCCGCACGACGGCACGTTCCCGCAGCACGCAAGCCACCGCGCTTTCCACGCAGAGAACTGCAACACGCCCGCAAACGCGACGACAACACCCGCCACAACTGGCGCGGTATGCACCAACGCAGGCGCCTCGACGGCTAGCGCGGCAAGTTGCGCCCCCGCCGCGAACACGAGCACCCCAACCACAAGCCACACAAGGAAATACCCCGCCCCAGCCATCGCGGTCATCCCGCTCGCCCGCGCCGCGTGTCCATCGTCCACCGCCTCGAAATACCGCCACAACGCCGGCGCGACCGCAGGCAGCATCATCGCGACCATCATCACATTCCACATGCCGGCAAACGATACGGCGGCGTCGAACCAGGTGCGTCCGCACATCGGCGCCCAGAGCGCGGACATCGTCCAGCCGCCGGGCATTGGCGTGCCGCCCATCGCCTGCATCGAAGCGCACCAGACGAACGTTGCCGCCGCGCTCGCTGCAAAGACCAGCGACGAAACACCGAAGAAAATCGCGCGCGGCGCACCGCTGTGCCGCCGTACCGCCATGCCGACGTTATCCATGATGCGCCTCAGCTTTGCGCGTACTCATCGTGCCGGTGCCACCAGATACCGGCCTCGTTGCGACCCTTCGGCGCGCGGTCGAGCCACTGATACATGCCCCAGAGACCATCCAGGCCGCGCGCATAGGTCGAGTACGTGTGATAGACCACGCCGTCCTCGAGCACGAATGCGCTCAGGCCCGGACGGTCGCGCGTATACGTGGCCGCGTCGGTGCCGCAACTCGCCGCGAACTCGGCAACGGGCGCGGGCGGCGGATTCATGTCCATGGCGTGGCCGCTGCGCGCGTAGTTGTATTCGATGTCGCCCGCGCGCTGCTGCGCCGTGGTGAACGACACGTTGAAGTCGAAGTTGAAGTCGTTGCCGCTCGACGAAGCCCACGGAAAATGCCATCCCATGCGCTTGCGGTACCCCAGCAGCTTCGCGAGCGGCGCGCGCGACACCGCCATGAGCCGCACGTCGTGATTCGCGAGATGCACGGCGAAGCCATCGAAGCCATCCGCGATCGACGAGCACGACGGGCAGCCCGCCGTGTAGTCCGGCCCGAACATGAAGTGATAAACGAGCAGTTGCGAGCGCCCCTCGAAAAGATCGGCGAGCGTGGCGCCGCCATCTTCGGTTTCGAAGCGATACGTCTTGTCCACCCTCACCCATGGCAACGCCTGACGCTGCTGCGCCAGAGCGTCACCGCGTCGTGTGTGCTCCTTTTCGGCCGCGAGCAGTTCAATACGTGCCGCAAGCCAGTCTTCGCGTGTTCCTGTGGTATGGGTTGCCATCGCCTGGTCCTCCTATGGATTCACTAGGGTGGCGGCGTGCTATGCGCACCGCCGCGTCGTTCGATCAATGATTCATTTGATCGCCGTGTTAGATTAGGTCCGGTCCGGAACGCGGGGGGAGTGACAAGTGTGGCGGGATTCACATGAGCATGGATTCTCTGATCACGGCTGCGGCGCGCGCGCTCGCGGCCGGTGATCCGCTCGGCGCGCTGAACCGGGTCGCGTTGCGCGACGACGCGCCCGCGCTCGCGCTGCGCGGCATCGCCATGGCGCAGCTCGGCGACTTCGCGCGCGCAAAAGCGCTGCTGCGCAGCGCGGCGCGCGGCTTCGGCTCGCGCGAGG